>JBCBGR010000176.1:0-5526 GCA_038526555.1 Pseudomonadota bacterium | reverse complement strand
AAGGATGGCGCATCAAACCTGAGCCCAACAAGGTGATGCGTTTATGTTCGGTTCATAAAGGGCGAATGGAGCCAGACATGGATATTTTGATCCTGACAACAGGCGGCACGATCGACAAAGTCCATGATGTGCGCACCGAAACGCTTGTTTTTGACGGCAGCACGGCCGTTTTGGACGTTCTGAAATACGGGCGCACGGACTTTCCGCGTGTGGAAAGCCTCATGTCTATAGATAGTCTGGATATGACCTTAGCACAACGTGAGGCGATCCTGGAGGTCGTTCAATCCGCGCCCGAAACCCGCATTATTGTCACGCACGGCACAGGCACCATGGAACGCACCGCCAAGTTCCTGAAAGGTAAGGTTGGGCACAAGACGGTCGTCTTGACAGGCGCCATGCGCCCGCAATCGCTCTGGCGCTCTGATGCTGAGTTCAATCTGGGCGGTGCCTTGATCGCTGCGCAAACGCTGGATCAGGGCGTCCATGTCGTCATGAATGGGCGTGTGATCCCGGCCATGAATGTGCGCAAGAATATGGAAACGGGGCGGTTTGTTTAAGCACCGGCATTCTTCCGTTTCTATTGAAAGGCTTGGTCAATGAGCATCACAGGTGAATGTTTCTGCGGGTCCATATCCTACAGGATCACAGGAAACATCTGGGATGCGCGGTCCTGTCATTGCTCCCGTTGCCGGAAAGCGTTTAGTAGTCAGGCTTCCGCCTATGCGCTGGTGAGTTATGACGATTTTGAATGGGTCGAGGGAGAAGACTTACTGACTTCCTATGTCAGAGAACATGGATTTGGATTGCAGTTCTGCTCCAAATGCGGATCGATCCTGACCGGGGTTTTCGATGGGAAAATTAACGGAATCACGTTGGGCTGTCTGAATGATGATCCCAATATCCAAATTGGCCGACATATCTATGTCGGCTCGAAAGCGTCTTGGGAGGTGATCCCTGAGAATGTCACCACCTTTGAAGAAGGACCGCCTGCGTCTTAGGCTGATGATTGGCTATCTCAGGCCTTCCCGACCGCCCAGAGCGCAAACGCATATTCTGTCGCCGTCTCTTTCAGACTGTTATAACGCCCGCTTTCGCCTTGGTGTCCGGCGTCCATGTTCATTTTGAGCAGGATCGGCGCTTCCCCCGTCTGATGATCGCGCAAGGTCGCCGCCCATTTGGCGGGTTCCCAATAGGTCACACGCGGGTCCGTGAGACCGCCCGTAATCAATACAGGCGGATAGTTCGCTTCGCGCACGTTTTCGTATGGGCTGTAGGACAGGATGGTCTTGAAGTCGGTCTCACTCTCCAGCGGGTTCCCCCATTCAGGCCATTCCGGCGGTGTCATGGGGAGGTCAACATCGCTCATCGTGTTCAGCACATCGACGAACGGAACAGCGCCGATCACGCCGCCAAACAGGTCCGGGTCTTGATTGAGCGCCGCACCGACAAGCAAGCCACCCGCCGATCCGCCATGAGCAATAATCTGGCCCCGTGACGTCCAGCCGAGCTCTACGAGGACGCGACCCGCATCAACGAAGTCATTGAATGTATTGATTTTCTGATCGAGCTTACCCGTCTTGTACCAGTCATAGCCCTTGGACATGCCGCCACGAATATGAGCGATGGCATAGACAAAACCGCGATCGACCAAGCTTAATCGCGTGGTTCGGAAGTCCGCCGGAATCGTGATTCCATAGGAGCCGTAGCCATAAAGCAAGAGCGGGTTTGCCCCATCCGGCTCGACGCCTTTTCGGAAGAGAAGGGTGACAGGCACCGCCTCCCCGTCTCGCGCCTCAATAGTAATCCGCCGCGTCTCATAATCGTCCGGACTATGGCCGCTCGGCACCTCTTGCTGACGCACTAATGTGCGCTCGCGCGTGTCCATGTCATAGGAAAAAACGGAGGTCGGCGTCATCGGGCTGGAATAGCTGAAATGAATGGTCCCGGTGTCATATTCATAGCCGCTGATGAGACCAAGTGCGTAGGCCTCCTCATCCATGGCGATGCTGTGCTCCTCATCCGTAGACATGTCGCGAATGACGATCCGCGGGAGCGCATTTTCCCGCTCCAAGCGCACCATATGGCCTGAAAATGTCTCCAGACCGAGGATCAGGCGACCCGGCACATAATCAATAAAAGACGTCCATTCCGCCGGATCGCTTTCCTGTCCCAGCGGCGTATCAGACCGGAAAATGGCGTAGTCCGTCGCCCCTTGATCATTGGACAGAATGTAAGTCCGCCCGCCATGCGGCGCGACGCTATATTCCACATTGTCCCGGCGGGCCGCGAAACAGGTCGGCGCCTGCTCAGGATGGGCCTTTGGTATCGCCCAAAGTTCTGTTCGCGTATGATCATGGGCAGAAATGACAATATGCTGATCATCGTCTGAGGTTCCGATACTGACATAGAGGCCCGGATCGGTCTCATCGTAACAGATCGTCCCTTCGCCCTCTTCGCCGACAGGACGGTAACGCACCAGGGAGGGGCGCTGGTTCTCATCCCGCTCGACCCAGAACAGGGTCTCATTGTCATCCGCCCAAATCAGCGCGCCTGCTGCTGTATCAATTCCCGTCGACAAAGCCGCATGGTCTGTCGCGCTTTTGACAAAAACCTCATTATTTTCAGAACCTTTCAGGTCCAAGCCGTAAGCGATACGGGAATGGTCGGGGCTATGGCTCACATCGCCAATGTCGAAGAATCCGTCGGATTGTTCGGCTAGGCTCTCAGCATTCAGGATGATCTCAGCTTGGTCTTCTGAGCCCTCTCGTGGTTCACGCATATAGGTGCCGTGTTCCTGTCCGGCCTCAAAACGGTGGTAATAGCGCCAGGGGCCATCCGGAAGCTTCGTTGAGGAGCGTGCTGGCTCCAATCGGCCTTTCATTTCCTCAAACAAGGCCTCTTCCAGCGATTTTAGCGGCTCCAGAACCGAGGCCGTATATGCATTCTCCGCATCGAGATGGGCGCGAATATCGTCCTGCAGGACTTTCGGGTCGCGTAAAACGGCCTGCCAGTTCTCATCCTTCATCCAGGCATAATTGTCCGTCCAGTCATGCCCGAAGCGGGATAAGTTAACAGGGCGTTTCGAAGGAACAGGTGGTTTTACAGTCATATGTGCCATCTAGTGCCATGGTCACGGAGTGTTAAGGCCTCCTGTTTACCCTTTTCATACATGTTTTCGTGACCAACGCTTGGTCCGCCACCAAACAGGATGTCTATGTCGCTGCCTGCGCCAGCACAGACCCAGCCGCTGGAACTCAATCCAGCCATGAGCCCTGCGCCGCAGTCGGACACTGTGCGTCGCCAGCTGGTCAAACGTCTGGCCGATGCCATTTGCCTGCCTGCGTCAAAGCTCACGCCGCAAGAGCGCCATATGGCGGGGGATGTCTTGGTAGAGCTTCTGCGCTCAACGGAACCTGAAATCCGTGAAGCGGTCGCGAAACGCCTGGTCATGCTGAATGAAGCGCCGCGCACAATTCTGGTGATCTTGGCGAAGGACGATATCTCGATCGCCCGCCACGTGCTCGAAAACTCTAAAAGCTTGACCGACTCTGATCTGATCCAGATCGCCCGCAAAGTGAAAATGCATCATCGGCTGATGATGGCACAGCGGCGACATCTCTCTGACGCGGTGGTCGATGTGCTCGTTGAATTTATGGAAGAGCCTGTTCTGGAGATGATCCTGAAGAATAAGGGCTCCAACCTCTCAGATACGGCGATACAGCGTATTCTCGTCGCCTCACGCGCGCATCAGCCCTATGTCGAGCTCTTAGTCAAGCGTGACGAACTCCGGCCCAGCCACGGCCTGACCATGTATTGGTGGTCTGATAGTGCGAACCGCCGTCGTATTCTCAAGCGTTTTGCGGTCACGCGCCATGTGCTACAGGACAGTGTCGCAGACCTTTACCCAATGGCCGCAGCGGAAGGTTGGAATGATTCCGGTGTCCGCAAAGCCTTACAATTTATCGAACGACGTCAGAGAAACCGCGCAGCGGCTGACCGCTCGCCTTTCCCTGATCTGGAAGCCGTCGTTGAAGAGATTGGACAAATAGGGCTAACGCGTCATCTGACCGAGGAACTGTCTTACATGGCAGGGATTAAGCCCGCGACGGGGGCGCAGATCCTCACAGACAAGGGCGGCCAGCCCATAGCCATCCTCTGCAAGGCACCCGGCTTAAAGCGTAAGCATTTAGAAATGATTTGGAGGGGCTTAGGGCGTCCGTTTGAGACAGAGGAGGGTCAGGTCGACCCTCACTATAACCGGACGCTTGAAACCTATGACACGATCTCGACCGACAAAGCGCAGACGGTTCTACGTTATTGGAACTGGTCATTGACGTCTTCGCTCAGTCCTGAGGTGCTAGAGCATATTCGTAACGGTGTGATCCCGCGTGAGGAAGAATATGGCGCCGCCGCGATTACGGCCGCCCTCGTCTTCTCTCACCGTCAGTAAGCTTCCCGACCAATAAAAAACCCAGCCTGAAGGCTGGGCTTTCTAATCAATTTTCAATCTGACTACTGAGTTGTCGTCCGAACGTAGAGTGAATCATACTCTGGTTTATAGACCATGCAGCTCTGATCCTCGAGCTCAAACTCACCGCCTGCAAAGACGATGTTGTCATACTCAAGCTTGATCTTGGAGAAACAAAGTTCTTTCGCCACATTACGCTCGAAATCACAGCGACGCTCAACAGCATCGCGTTCACCCGTCACAAACTGGATCCATTTCCGCGCATTACGCGATTCACGTGATCCGGATGGCACTTTCCGGAAAGCCTCAATGGCGCGGTTACGAATACCTGTGATTTCCGCATTATCCATCTGATCCTCAGTCATGTCACAGGTCAGACGAGGCGCATTCTGCGTGGAATCGTAGATGCAGTTTGCAATCTGCATCCAAGATTTGCCAGCATCGTATCCACGCGCAATGGCTTGCTCGAAGGAGTCCTCTGCTTTGGCGCAATCCCCTTCATTATAGAGAGCCTCTCCGAGAGCCGCGTATAGCTTCGCAGAGCTTCCGAGCGCTGCCGCCTCTTCGAGAATTGGGATCGCTTTATCGTATTCCCGCGCTGTGCGGTAATATCTGGACAATTCTTCCAAGTGCTCAGCCGTGCGAGCGACGCGACCATTGCGCATCTCGCGTTCAAGAATTTGGGCGGCCTGATATGGCATTTCGTAGAAGGAGTAGTACTGAATAACCTTCTTAATATCTTGTTCAGTGCTGAGAGCGCCGCCCAGATAGAGCATCTTGTTAACTTCGAACGCGTCCTGTTCGCGACCGCCATTACCCAGCATGGACGCCCAGCTATTCCAGAGCGTGTTATCCTCTGGCCATTTCTGGATCATCTGCTTGACGATATCGGCCTGCTTTCCGGGCATGCCGAGGTTGTTGTAGAGGAAGTTCAATAGATCAAAGTGCTTCCGCTCTTTCGGGTTCGCGGTGTTGAACCACTCTTCCGCCCACCGCAACGAACGGCGATAATCTTCGGCCTCGACCCAAGCTTGGACCAGTAGCTCTACGTAGGACGG
>JBCBGR010000175.1:0-5558 GCA_038526555.1 Pseudomonadota bacterium | reverse complement strand
GACGTTGTCTCTTCATCAGGCGTTATATTGACGACGTCATCAACGTCCGGCGCATTCTCAACGGACGTTTCGACCTGCATTGGCAGTTCTGGCTCAGGGTCAGGTTCTGGCGGAGGCGTTTCGCGTTGCAGCGACGCCTGAATATCGGTCAGTTCGCCAACTGTAATAATCTCAACCGGAACAACGCGCCCCTCTTCTAAAGGCTCAACAGTTGAGAAAGCAAGGCTCGCCCCAAAAATCACACCCGCATGGAGCGTCAGCGATATGGGAAGCCCCGCACGGATCACTGGCTCACAGGATCCGTCACAAGGTTGAGATTAGAAAAGCCAGCCGCATTGATCCGGGCCATCACTTTCATGACCGCTCCATAATCAGAGTTTTCATCGCCGCGCAGGAAGATGCGCTCATCATACCCGGTATCTGAGACAGCGACGAGTTTCGCGATAAGGTCGTCAATCAGCACTTCTTCTTCCTGCAAGAAGACCCGGCCTTGGGAGTCCACTGTCACGGTCAGCGGTTCTTGCTGGGACGGGAGTGCTTTGGCGTCTGTCTTTGGCAAATCGATGGGCACACCCACGGACAGAAGCGGTGCCGCCACCATAAAGACGATCAGCAGCACGAGCATGACATCAACCAAGGGCGTGACGTTGATCTCAGAATTCACGCGCGAGCGGCGATGACGCCGCCGCCCACTATTCCGGCCCACGCCGCGCTGTGCCGACATGCCCATGACTATCCGTCCTTGGTCAGTTTACGACCGAGGATCGCAGACAATTCATCGGCATAGCCTTCCAGACGCCCACCATATTTGTCCAAATCGGTCAGATACATATCGTAAAAGACTTTCGCCGGGATCGCAGCAATCAGACCCAAGGCCGTCGCGAACAAGGCTTCGGCAATACCGGGGGCGACAACAGCCAGATTGGTGTTCTCAGACGCCGCAATCGCGCGGAATGAGTTCATGATCCCCCAAACTGTCCCAAATAGACCGATAAATACCGAAATGGAGGCAACAGTACCAAGAACAGGTAGTCCCTTCTCCGCCTTGGCCATTTCCCGGTTGATGACCAGGTTCATGACAGAGTCAATCCGCTCATGGGTAGCGGACTGACTGCCCACACGCTGAACAGAGCTGCTTTCATTATATTCGCGCATAGCGGCCGCGAAAACACGGGCCATGGGGTCACGCACATCGGAACCGAGAGCAGCGTTGAGCTCGTCCAGCGTACGACCTGACCAGAACGTATCTTCGAAATCTGTCGCTCGCTTCCGAAGCATGCGGATCATGATGAATTTATCGATGGCGACCACCCAACTCCAAACGGAGGCGAGAACAAGGATCAACATGACGCCTTTAATGACCCAGTCGGACATCATGAAGAGGGCCCAGAAGGAGAAATCCCCCCCGGTCGCCATGGGGGTCAGGACCTGAACGGGTAAGGCCTGTGCGATGAGTGAGATCATGGGTGTACCGTCAGTCCAATCATTGGCAAATCGCCTCTTTATTAAGGCATTTTGGTCCGTCTAAATCTGGCAGTGGGTGTCCGCCAACTTAAAGCCCTGTAAGGGTGCATATCGATTTAATCCATCATTCACTACGGTTTAAGAAAGAAAGCCTTAATCGCCTGAAGAAGGGTCGTGATGTAGGGTCGGTTTTAGGCCGCGATTATGTCATAATCCTGACGAAACAGGCTTTTATGCTTTAAAATCCAAGTCAGACGGAGTTCCTATGCGACATTTCATTCTCCCATCGATAGCTGGATTGGTTCTTTCAGCCTGCGCGACAGCCCCTGAGCCTGTCGCACCGCCTGTGATCGTGGATGTCGGCCCGATGCAAACCTGCACACCGATGAGTGCGCTGACCCGTGAAGTGATCCCTGAGAAGACGGAGACCTTCATCGCGATCACCGAAATCGACAATCCGCCCTATGAGCCGATCCAGCAGCGCCAGACCATGACCCGGGTTGTTGAACCCGAGCGCGTCATTTTCGTCGACAGTAACGGAACAGAAGTGACCGATATCTGCGATATGGATATCAATCCCTCAGGGATGACCAGCGAGGGCTAAAGACCGAGCGCCTCTGGCACGCTCTTACGGAGTTGATATTTGAGCACTTTCCCAGAGCCTCCTCTGGGAAGTTCATCAATCGCATGCAAATGACCGGGGAGCTTATACCGCGCTAGGCGTCCGTCGAGGTGTTTCAACACATCTTCCAATGCACAGCTCTCACCGTCTTTGAAGACGGCCACAACACAGCCTGTCTCGCCCCATTTTTGGTGGGGGACGCCAATGACGGACAATTCAGCAAATTGCGGCATCTCATAGAGAATGCCTTCAATTTCAGCGGGATAGACATTCTCACCGCCTGAAATGTACATGTCTTTGACGCGGTCTTCGATATAGACATAGCCATCTTCATCCATGCGACCGATATCGCCGGATCGGAACCAGCCGTCCTTTGTGAAGCTCTTTTCATTCGCTTCAGGATTGCGCCAATAGCCGGG
Source organism: Pseudomonadota bacterium (assembly GCA_038526555.1). Lineage (GTDB taxonomy): Bacteria > Pseudomonadota > Alphaproteobacteria > Caulobacterales > Maricaulaceae > Litorimonas. The sequence goes on along the minus strand of JBCBGR010000175.1, from coordinate 3,053 downwards.
CGTCACAGAAGCGCCTTTGAACAGGATTTCTCCCGCGACGCCACGTGGGACTTCTTGGTCATGCTCATCCACGACCTTGATCCGCGAGTGAGACAGTGGGCGCCCTGTGCTACCGATACGATGCGGGATATCTTCCTGGCGCAGCGTTGTGCCTGCTGCACAAGTCTCCGTCATACCGTAGCCTTCCTGGATGATGAGGCCTTTCTCTAGCCAGAATCGAATGAGGGGCTCAGGAACTGTTTCGCCGCCACCGAGAGCCACTTGAATGCGCGAGAAATCAATCGACTCAATGTCCGGATGCATGCGCATGGCATTATAAGCGGCTGGGACCATGAAGAGTGTGTCGATGTTCAAGTCAGCACTATCAATGGCTTGCAAGGTCGCATTCACATCGAACATGCGCATCATCACGATGCAGCCGCCAATCCAAATCGCTGGCAAGGCTGTCACGCCAAGGCCGCCAATGTGAAAGAGCGGCATATTGTTCAGACACACCCGATTTGGGCTCGAAGCACCTGCGCGGACAGCGCCTGCATTGGTAAATTCGATCATGCCATGGGTGATGATGACCCCTTTCGGGTTCCCCGTCGTGCCGGAGGAATACATGAGAAGGCACTGATCTTCATAGGATTGCCGGTAGAAGTCATAGACGGGATCTGCGGAAGCTAAACCCGTTTCCCAATCGCTCTCTTTCCCAACACCAGTCGTTCCCACCCAGTGTTTTACAGACGGGCAGTGTTCTTTGGTCGCTTCTGCGACACCCGCAAAAGGATCATCCACCAAGACCATGGTCGTCTCGCTATCATTCAGAATGAAGGTCAACTCAGGCGGTGTCAGCCGGAAGTTGAGCGCCAAACAGATCGCTCCAATCCGCCAGCAGCCAAAGATTAGCTCCATCACATCCGTTGTGTTCAAGCATAGGAAAGCCACCCGATCTCCTGGCTGGATTCCTTTGTCTTTGAGAAAGCCCGCCGCCCGCGCGACGCGTTCATTCATCTCAGCATAATTGTAGGCGCGTTGGCTGGCCAAATCGACCATCGCTCTTGCGTTCGGTTTAACGGCTGCGTGATATTCCACCCAATCGATCACATGCCCGGATGCGCTGTGCGCTTTCTGCACCATAGTTTTACCCCGATTTTATAAGCCCATCTGGCGAACCGACAGGTCTCTCATTATTTCTTCTGATCCACCGCCAATGGCGATGACTTTGACGTCGCGATAGATTGATTCCACACGATTACCGCGCAGGTAGCCCGCTCCGCCAAGAATTTGCATGGCCTCACTCGCGACAAATTCCAATGCTTTTGTCGCAAAGAACTTAGCCTTTGTGACTTCGGCGACAGGCATGGTGCCCTTCTCAATGGTCGCGCAGATAATCCAGAGATGGCTTCGGAGCGCGTCGACCTTAGCGCTCATATCTGCGATTTTGTGACGAATAACCTGATGCTTGATCAAGGGCTTGCCAAAGGTTTCACGCTGGTGCGCCCAAGCGATACTGTCTTCGAGCGCCGCTTCCATCATGCCGAGTGAGATTGCGGCCAGACTCAAGCGTTCATAATTGAAATTATTCATGATCTGGATGAAACCGTAATTTTCCTGGCCCATCAAACTCTCAGCTGGAACGCGGCAATCATCGAAATAGAGCGTCGCCTGATTAGATGCCCACCAGCCCATCTTCTTGCCGAGCTTTGTGCGCGAAAAGCCCGGACGGTCGGCTTCAACAAAGAAGAGCGAGATGCCGGCTATGCCCTCACCGCCTGTGCGTGCACCCACCACGAAATAGTCGCTTTCCATACCGCCTGTGATGAAGGTTTTAGACCCGTTCAAAACCCACTCATCACCATCGCGCTGCGCCGTCGTTTTCAGATTAGCGACATCAGAACCGCCACTGGGTTCTGTAATCGCCAGAGACGACCCGACCCTGCCGGCGATGATTTCCGGCAAAATCTCTGTGCGAATACGGTCATTTGCTAGCTTCTGGATCGGGTCGAGCGAGATGCCCCGTCCTCCTACGGCCGCACCGATGCCACCGACCCCACATCGCGCAATTTCAACAGAGGCATCCATGCGCATAAAAGGGTCATCAAAGCCGTGCCCTCCATACTCTTCGGCAATACCAAAGCCCCAGAGCCCTAAAGCGCCAAACTTTTCATGGATTTCCCAAGGGACATGTCCTGCTTCATCCCAGTCAAACGCATGGGGCGCAATTTCCTTGGAAATGAACTCGCGCATGGTTTCACGAAACGCGCGGCGTTCGTCATTATCAAAGGGGTTTGGGAGCGTTTGGAGTTCCATTGATCAAAGCACTAACGAGCAGCCCGCATACTCGCAATGTTAGGACTTCGAGTATCACGGACGCGTTGAAGCGCTGAAAATATCATTCGCGCAAAAGAAAAGGGTCGCCCCGTCCGGACGACCCTCCTCCCCTCGGCGCGAACCCTCACAGCCCAGTGGCTGGCTGAAGGTTCGCCTCCCCCCGTGGTTATTCTTAGAAATTTTTGCGCAAGCTCACGCCATATGTGCGTGGCTGGTTCGGATAGGCATTGAATGTACCCGCCTGAACAACACCAGGGAACGCACTTGTGTAAGTCTCGTGGTTGAAGAGGTTATTACCCCAGACACGAACCGCGAAACCGCTATCAAAATCAACGCCCACAGAGCCGTTAAAGACGCTCGTATCACGTGTCAGGCCTGGGATATTATCAACGATGTTGACTTCATCTTCATACTGGTAGTTACCACGAATGAAGGCTGAGTTTCCGTTTTCAAACTCGTGTGTGTAGGTCGCTGAAACAGTCAAAGCAATTTCGTTGATACCAGCCGGTTTCTCACCAGACAGATCACCTGTGCCATCGACAACGCCATCCGCTCTATCGACTTCGCTACCTGTAACAACAGGAGCCGCAACAAAGCTGTCATAGACAGGGTCTTGAATAACACCACCAAAGGTCAGTGTCAGCGACTCGACTGGCGTAAAGGTTGAATCAAATTCGATACCTTGCGTCGATTGTTCACCCGCATTGGCGAGAACAAAACCTGTTCCTGAGAAGATT
>JBCBGR010000174.1:0-5583 GCA_038526555.1 Pseudomonadota bacterium | reverse complement strand
ACGCTGGAAGATGTTGTAAGGAACACAACCATTGGCACGTGCAGCTGGATCAAAACAGATGGCGTTGCCGTTGCCGTCATCGATAACGTCAATTGCGAATGCGAGGTTATCGATCAGGAAGTCGTTTGTAGATGTGTCGACATCCTTCGTGGATGAATACTGACCAAAGACTTCATAATCCCATGTCTCAGCCAGAGTACCGCGCATACCACCGACAAAACGGAAGGCACTGTTCTCGAGACGTGAGTTACGCTCACCACCTTCTACGTTACGGTGCGTCGCTGTGATACCACTGATCAGAGCCCGTGACCCGTCTGGGTTCAGACCTGTATTGATCTGGTCCTGTGTACACTGCAGAACTTCAGAAGCGAAGCTGCCGCCGTTCCCGAAGAGCGGGTCTTGCAGAAGTGGGTTGTCACAGTTCAGTGTTCGCTGGAAGAAACCAAATGACGCGGTTGGCGCGATCTGGGCGTCCGAGGTTTGCTCAGTGTAACCAAAGTCAGCAAAAAGCTCATGACCTTCGAAAAGCTCATAAGTCGCTTTGGTGTAGATCTGGAAACGCTCTGTTGGACGCTGGAAGAAGTTCAACGCACCAAAGTTAAAGGTTTCAGCGGGACCGCCTGCAAATGGTGTAAACTGGCCATTTTCCTGCTGGAAGACGTCAGTCGCGCCAAAGTCTGCGACGTTATTGAAACGGCGGAAGTTGGATGAACCCACACAACCAAAGCCATTTGTGTTACCACTACCGAGTGTACAGGCGGAACCGATACGGTCAGCACCGATAATGTCTTCGCGGTTCTGGTAAGAGGCGAAAGCCACAACGTTACCGCGACCATTGTCGAGGTTTGCACCTAGAGTAAAAGAGCCGGTAATTTCCTCTCCGTCTGTGACACTTCCTGGAATCGGGACCTGTGCAGCGTTCAGAACATCGCGGAAGATGTCTTGGCCGCTATTGCTAGACTGTGCGAAACCGTACTGAATATCTAGCTCTGCGCCTTCGAAATCGTCTTTCAGGACGAAGTTCACAACACCAGAAACGGCGTCAGAACCGTAAACGGCTGATGAACCACCTGTCAGAACTTCAACGCGCTCAACAAGGTTTGTTGGGACGAGGTCGATGTTAACCGCGACAGAGGCTGAGTCACCATAAGGTAGGCGGCGGCCGTCGATCAGGCTCAATGTTCGCTGTGCGCCAAGGCCGCGCAGGTCAAGCTGTGATGTACCAGAAGCACCGTTGGACTGTTCGGATGTCTGCGCTGCAGAAATCTGAGGCAGTGAGTTTGTGAGGTCTTCAATGTTCACAACACCGCGGGCTGAGATTTCAGCACTATCGACTGACAGGATCGGCTGAGCCGCTGTGAGGTTGGGGTTCACGTTCAGTCGTGAACCGGTAACGATGACTTCGTCATCTGACTCTTCAACTTGAGCCATTGCAGTCGTACCCATGCCGGCAACAGCGCCGCACATAATGGTCGAAAGCAGGAAACGAGACTTAAGCGTCTTTCGCATGATTCTTCCCTTCATTGCGTTAATAACTTTGAGTGAAACCACCCAACGTTGCTGCGGCGTGTATGAGAGGACATAATAAATGACCAGATTGTGATGACAGAAATGCCCAGATTTTCTGACAAGTGTGTCATAATTGCATCGCCATCGGTTAAATTTTGTACGTTGTGCCGCTTATGCGATGCTACGCTTCTAAATGGTTTAGATATCCCGTCTGAAGCAAGCTCGCTGTTGCTTGAAACGAGCCCTTATTTGCTTTTCGCCTGCTGCATGCTATAATACATCTAAAGGTTGTATTTGTATGGGTGCAGTATGAGGAAGATTACTTATCGCGACTATCGTGCGCTCATTGAGAACCCTGATACCGATGATACGCTGATTGAAGCTTACTCAATCATCATCAAAGGAAGAAACGCGTTTGATTTTCAGATTCGGCCGAACCCAGAGCTCGTTGAGATGGGTGAACATGAAGTCGAGCTTGAAGATGCCATGGCCACGGCGAACAACATTTCGCGGTTCCGTCGTCAATGGAAGTTTAAAAAACGGGTCAAGGCTGGCACCGACTTGCCAATCATTGTTGAAGAAGGTGATAGCTGGCATCAGTTTCCGATCCTCATAAAAGATATCGTCGATCAGCTCGAAGATGACTATTTGATCTATTCTGTCGGCGCAGCTGGCGACACGGCAGAGAATATGGTCTTCGGAGATATAAGGCACCGTCAAACAGAGTATATGCTCGCGCTCCGCAAGCTCATGTCTGATGGCCACGAAGTCAGCGGGTTTATGTTTTCAGCGGCTGGAAATGACATTATTGGAGAAGACCCCGACGGGGTCTCCGCCCTTCAGAATATTGTGCGCGACTTTAACGGGGATCCAGACGACATTGTCGGACATATCAATTTCACCGAACTGGCCAACCGAATTGATCGACTTCGCGTCGCTTATCTGAAGGTTGTTGCGACGATCCGATCAGAGCCTGGGCTCCATAAACTGCCAATATTCGTCCACGGATATGACTATGTTTTTCCTCATCCATGGGATCAGGACGACCGCGACCCTATTCATGCGAAGAAGAATGAATGGCTAGGTGAGCCACTCGATTGTCGTAGAATCAAAGATTTGAACCTGCGGCGGAACATCATCAAATTTCTCCTCGACCGTCTTTACGACATGCTCTTTGATATGGCTGGCGACCCCGCTCTCACACAGATCTGGGTGATCGATTGTCGCGGGGCGATGCCAGACGTGTCAGATTGGATCGACGAGATCCACGGAACAGATAAAGGGTTCGCAAAGGTCGCCGCGCGCTTTAGGGCAACGATGCGCCAAGCGATTGCACATTAGAGGCTCAGTATCGAGCACGCTGACGCGTTGAAGGTCGCGCGATTGCGTGTTCAGCCAGTCCAAAATGTCTGTTGTCTAATTGACCGCTGCTGTTTCAAGGGCAGACTCGAGCACACTTCTGAAACTTTGTGCTTCTTTCTTGGCTTGCAGTCTCAGCAGAATTTTCTCGATCAGTACGAGGTCATCTGGGTTTCCGCTAATAACGAGGGTGCTGGCTTCCGTTTCTACAAACATATCTGCCTCCTCGTAAAGCGCATCAACGTCCGACAGCCTTGGGTAGGCGCTCGCGGTCATGTCATCCATGAATTCAACTCCGATAAGTCAGTATGTGAATAGATTTGAGGCGTTTTGGGTTTGGAAGCGCATTTTGGAGACCAGCTGCGATGCAGTCCAAGGTCAAGCGTCGCGTGGCAAACATATGAGTGCCAAACCGGAGCGCTAGAAGCCTTGCTTTCATACATGGTCAGCGAACTCACTTAGGGGTGAGTATCGCCGTCAGAACTTTTAGGAGAAAACATGAACTTGGTCGCAGGCCACTCAAATAAGGCATACAGTCTCCCACACAAAAAAGCCTCTGTCCAAGGGCGTCTTTAGTAGGGACTGTCGAGGCCCTTGGGACTATACAGTCCCTAACTCGGTGCGTGCTGTCAGGTCAAGATGGTAAATAGGGGTGAGAGAAAGGTTCCTACCCAGCGCGAAGTTCACGAATGCGGACAGTCTCGATTTCCGCGTAGTGCCGTATAAAACTATATAGGATGTGGGATTTAGGACGGCCGCTGAGCTCTGATAGTCGTTCAATCTCATCAATGATGTCTTGATCCGAAAGGCGGACGCCCATTCTTACCGAAGATTCCGTTAAAGAGCTCGGAGGGGCATACACGGCGAAAAGACCGTTCGGTTGGACGATGATCTTTTCAAATCCATCTTGACGGTAAAGCTTTGTAATCGCTGTACGAATCAGATCTTGAAAGGTCGGCCCGATCCTTAAGCTTGTGATGTTCTCAGCATATGTATGGGCTTTGATTATGCCGATCATGTCCGCAAGCGGGGCGTCAATCCAGACTTTGAACTGGGTGCTATTGCTATTATTATCGGTCATTGACAGACTTCAAAGTGACTGAGGGCTCCAACCTGTCGGTAAGATTTTCAGTGGTAACATTGGTCGGAAGAGTGATTGTCACGCGGGATCCATTTTTTGAAGGATAATCAATATTGAATGTTCCCTCCAAAAGCTGAGCAATATGTCGCGTAACTTCGTAATCATAATCAGGGTTTTGTCGGCCATCACCGCTATCAGTGATAGATATCTCAAGGTGCTGTGTCTTCAGTGACGTTGCTGACACTTTGATAGATCCAAAAGATGTATGCTGAATGGAAAGGCTTATGCACTCGTTCAGCATTGTCGCGAGCAAGCTTCGATCAGACCGTATGAATGAAAGGTCAGGATCAATACCGACCTCTAACGAGACCTCTGACGTTGGGATTTGGCGTCTCCAACGGGCTTCAGCCTCATTCATAAACTGCGATATGTTTATTTCGTCTTCAATGACAGGATTGCTGAGAAGGATCGTCCGGTCAGTGTAGGCGCGGGCGTTTTGCTCATTCGCGTAAGTGTTAATAGTCTCAAGGCAGTGTTCGATCGTCGATTGGATCCTCATGTCAGGAGACTGGCGCGCGAGAATGTCAAACTGACGGCGAATTTGATTGACGAAATTCCCCGTTGTTTCAGTGCCGTCACGAATTGACCGATTGATCAGCACCTGGCTGTACTTAAATTCAGAGAGTTTATCGTTCGCGTCATTGCGTCGTCTCGTGCCGAGATATGTTAAGCCTAAGCCTGATAATAGTAAAAGAGCTGCGACACAAAGCGATGCTGTAGCAATGAATACGCTTCGCTGCACGGCCTCGCGTGACTGGTTCAAGGATTGGCTAATCTCGGCTTCAATAAGGTTTGCGGACATCAGTCTTCCGGACCCGGCATTCGCCGCAACGCGGTTTTTGTCTTGAGATCTCAGATTTGTTGCGTCGATCAGTTGGTTGAAAAGATGGATATGGTTCTCATCCTCTTGAAGGCGGCCCGTAAGATACTTCGCCTTGAGATAGGCTGGCGAGGTCTGTGCAAGGAGAATTGACTCGCCAGAATCTGCGAAAGCATTTGTGTACTCAGTCATGGCGAGTTGAATTTCGCTAGGAGGGCTCTCCTCATCCATTATTTGTAGCTTATATGTTTGATATGCGCGGCTATGAAAAGCGTTTCGGATTGACCCTTCGGCAATATTCAGAGCACGCTCTGCGTCTGCTGAGTTTCCTAATGCGGTTAGAGCTTCGGCTTTAAGGATGTGAGGATACGGTGTTACGGCTCCTGATAAATCCTGAAGGTTGGTCCATTGCGGGAGCAATTCCAAGACGTCATGGTAGTAGTGTTGAGAAGACAGGCACGTAAATATCATCCCCATCAGCGCATTCGTATGTAAAGGCTCGCGTTGGTCGATGGCCGTGTCGACAAGCTGGTCAACCGCATCAATGAGAGGTTCCAAGTTATTCTCAACGAAATGCAGGCGTGCAAGAATTTGATCGGCTCTTAATTGATCAAAAGGGTTGAGTTCCCTTTGAAGTGCGTTCGTAATCAGTAAGGGCGTAATCGTATCCCAAGCCCCTTTCGGATCATTGGCATGCAAATGTTTCCATGCTTTCTCGAATTCTGTGATTGTACCGTCATTTTGAAATCCGACA
>JBCBGR010000173.1:0-5638 GCA_038526555.1 Pseudomonadota bacterium | reverse complement strand
GCAAATGCGGCTGCGTAAGCCTGCTCAGCAGATCGAATATCAGCCCGTCGTTTCAACAGGCTTTCAATATCATCGAGTGGTAGGGAGGTAGGCAAGTCCCGCGGCAAACCCAATTGCCCACTGGCTTCAAGCTGCGCTTCAACCTCGCTCACACTCAGTGATGTCAGGGTCGCCAAACGATTGAGTGCGGCGATACGATTAGCACGCAAAGGAGGAACCAGGGCGCTTGTTGTTCGCAGCTGGGAAGACGCCAAAGACGTATCCTGCTGCGTTGCGAACCCCTCATCAAACCGCAATTGTGTCAGGTCCAACGTGTCTCGCTGGATCTCCAGATTATCTTGCGTCAGCGACAGAGCATCTTCGGCGGCCCGCACCTCGAGCCAGGCCCGCGCGACATCAGCAGCCAGAACGGCTTGCACATCGCGGCGGGTCCAAAGCTGTGTTTCCAAGTCAGAGAGGACAGCCTGATCAAGCTGCGCCAACCTGCCAAACAGATCAGGTTCCCATAGCGCCGACCCGCCCGCACTGATCACCGTTTGTGGATCGACATCCACCTGGACAGGGCCGCCCGCAAGGGCGGGTTGGCCATAGTCGATCTGCGCATTCAAACTGCCGGTGGGGCGGCGCGCAATCCCTTGCAAAGTGACAGAGGCCCGGGACGCCCGAATATTCGCATCGGCAATCTTCAAGTTCAGGTTGGCCTCGAACGCTTGTTCGACCAGCGTTTCTAACGCCGGATCACCCAGACCGCGCCACCAATCATGGGCAGGCTCATCCTCCAGCGGGCTGAGCGAAACGGGCGTAATGAAGGCAGCACCTTGCTCTGTCTCAACAGGCGTCGGCGGTTCATAAGGCGTGCCGACAGAGGCGCAGGCCGACAGCCAAACCCCCAGCATTAAAAGCGAAGACTGACGGAACACGCGCATGGGTCTATTCCGCAGGCTGAGGCGTCGCCTCAACTGTCTCTTGCAGCCGAGCGTCGCGTTCGAGCTGCCGGGCTGTATCACCCGGAGAGCCACTGCCACGCGCGATCAATGCGTAAGCGGCGGGCACCGTCAGCAAGCTGACAATCGTTGAGGTCAAGACGCCGCCGACAATCACCAGCCCAATGACGTAGCGTGTTTCTGCACCGGCGCCGCTCGCCAAGACAAGGGGCACAGCCCCGGCAATTGTCGTCACGCCCGTCATCACGATGGGTCTGAACCGGGTCAGTGAAGCGTTGCACAAAGCGTCGAGGAATTCTTGGCCTTCATCGCGAAGCTGATTAGCGAATTCGACAATCAGAATGCCGTTCTTGGCCGCGAGGCCAACCAGCATGATCAATCCGATCTGGCTGTAGAGATTCAGCGTTTGTCCGGCCAATTGTAACGCCAAGAGCCCACCAATCGTCGCAACGGGAACCGAGAGCATAATAACGAGTGGATTACGGACACTTTCAAATTGCGCCGCTAGAACAAGGAACACAACGCCGAGCCCCGCCGCAAAAACGAGCATGATGGACGAGCCTGTCTGACGCAGGTCGAGGGACTCGCCCTTATAATCGATAACGACTTGTTCGGGTAGCACGTCGCGCGCAATCGCTTCGACTTCGGCCAGCGCGTCTCCGAGCGAGACACCCTCCGGCAGATTCGCTTCAACCGTGATCGCCCGCACGCGGTTATATCGCGCGAGCACACGCGACCCGCCTGTCTCTCGCAGGGAAATGACGTTGGCCAGCGGGATCAGCTGCCCCGTATCATCGGACCGCACAAAGATGTTCGTCATGTCGAGTGGTGTGCGCTGATCCGAGCGCTCACCCTCCAGCATCACATCATATTCTTCACCGCTTTGCAGGAAGGTCGTGACGCGCCGCGAGCCCAACATCGTCTCCAGCGTCCGCCCAATTTCCTGCACGCGTACGCCCAAAGCATTGGCGCGTTCATAATCGATCTCGACCCTGACTTGGGGCTGCGTCTCTTTATAGTCCCAATCCAGACCGGGATAATTCAGACCGCGTTCCTGCATCGCATCGAACAAGGTTTGGCGCCAGGCACTGAGCTCATCCCAGCTGCCGCCACCCAGTGTGATTTGCAGCGGCTTTTGCGCCGCGCCGCCGCCAAAGCCTTGCCGCATGACGGGGAAGGCCCGTACGCCAGGCAGGTCTGACAGGTCGGACCGGACCTGGTTCATGATCTCAAAACCGTTCCGGCGCTGACTCCAGTCTGTCAGGACTGTGATCACGATCCCGGTGTTGAAGTTCTGCACGCGCCCAAATCCGGCGGGCGTTCTGACAAGCAAGCGCTGCACTTCACCTGCTTCCACCAACGGCATCATGCGCCGCTCAATCTCGGCCATATAATCCGTCATATAGTCGTGACTGGCCCCTTCCGGACCACTCACGATGACGAAGAAAGCACCCCGATCTTCCGCCGGAGCAAAGGCTTGCGGGAGCTGCGAAAAGGACCAGACACTGCCGAGAGCCCCGATGAGGATCAGCCCTAAGCCAATCAATGGCGCTTTAATGATCAGATCAAGCACACGCCCATATCCGTTGCGGAGTTTCTTAAACCCACGATCCAGCAACTTTTGAATTCTGTTATTCTGCTCGCCCTGACGCAGAATTTTTGACGCCAAAGCTGGTGTTAGGGTCAGGGCGACAAAACTGGAAATGATGACGGCGCACGCAATGGTGAGCGCAAATTCGGAAAATAAGCGCCCGACATCGCCTTGCAGGAAAGCGATCGGCACAAAGACGGAGACCAGCACGATCGTCGTTGCCACGACCGCAAAGCCGACTTGTCCGACACCGCGATAGGCCGCGAGCAAAGGCGTTTCGCCAAATTCATCCATCCGACGGAAAATATTTTCAAGGACAACAATTGCGTCATCCACGACCAGACCAATGGCCAAAACCAGCGCGAGCAATGTTAGGAGATTGATGGAAAAACCGAGAATCCAAATCGCCAGAAACGCGCCAATCAGGGCAACGGGTAGTGTTGTCGCTGGTACAAAGGCGGCGCGCAGGCTACCTAAGAAAAGATAGATAACAATCGTGACGAGCAGCGCGGCGAGACCAAGCGTTTTATAAACCTCATTGATCGCGCCGCTGATAAAGACAGAGCTGTCAAAGCTCTCGAAAATCTGCATCCCTTCAGGCAGGGTTCGGTTGATGGCGGCCGCTTCCGCTTGGGCTTGCTGTGCCACGGCTACCGTATTGGCTGTGCTTTGCCGGATAATGCCGAGGCCAATTTGCGGTATCGTATTCCCGCGGAAGACATTCCGTTCTTCCTCGACGCCAAACTCGACGCGGGCAATATCGCCAAGACGCGCGCGAAACCCTTCGGCGGTTTCCAAAATGCCCAGCGCTTCAAAATCACTCATATCCACAAAGGCGCGATCAACCCGCACCGTGAATTGCCGATCAACCGATTCCACTGACCCTGCCGGAAATTCGACATTTTCCGCGCGCAGGCGCGCTTCGACATCGCCCGCTGTCACGCCGCGTGCGGCCATTTCTGCCCGGTCAAGCCAGATGCGAACAGCATAGCTCTGCGCGCCACCAATGCGGATGCGGGCGACACCATCAATCGCGGAAAAACGATCCACGAGGAACCGCTCCGCATAATCTGTCAGTTCCGGAACTGTGCGCCCTTCCCCGACCAGATTGAGCCAGGTGATGACGTCCTGATTAGAATCGACCTTGGAAATTTCCGGCGGATCTGCCTCAACAGGTAACTCATCAAGGATGCCTGAGACCCGGTCCCGCACATCATTGGCCGCCGCATCGACGTCTTGGGAAATATAGAACGTCAGGTCGATATTGGACCGCCCATCTTCACTGGATGAGGAGATCGTCTCAATTCCCTCAACACCGGCGATCCGTTCTTCCAGAATTTCCGTGACACGCGTTTCGACAATATCGGCGGCAGCGCCCGGATAGATGGTCTCAATTGAAACCACAGGCGGATCAATGTCCGGATATTGGCGCAAGGGTAACTGCAGGAACGCCACGATGCCGCCAGCCACTAAGAGTAGTGACATGACGATGGCGACCATCGGCCGTTTGACTGAAAATTCTGACAGAACCATGGCGGACTATCCCGCCGTGATTTCGAGATATCGCGCCAAGGCGTTTTCGCCGGGCTGAACTGTCACAGATCGCACAGCCTGCCCGTCGCTGATCTTCATCGTGCCATGGGTGATGATCAGATCCCCTGCGGACACACCGGAAATGATCTCGACCTGTCCGGGTCGGCGCGTTCCGAGCTGCACAAGGGTCCGCTCAGCAATCTCTTGGCCGTTACGGCGCGTCACTTTGTAAACCGAGACCGTCTCACCAAAGGGCACAATCGCCCCTTCATTAATCAGCAGCGCCTGCCGAGGCGCTGACTCAATCTCAACTGTCATCAACATGCCGGGTCTTAAAAGCCCGTCCGAATTATCAAGTTCGGCCCGCACGAGGACAGACCGCGTCACCGGATCAATAAAGCTATCCAGCGTCGTGATGGTCCCCTCAAAGTCTTGACCGGGGCGTGCTGACGCACGCGCCATAATCGTCTGTCCTTCGGCAATCGCTGGCAAGCGTGTTTCTGGGATCGGGAAATCAAGATTGAGCGTATCGACCTGATCAATGCGGACAATCGGATCACCCGGACGCACGGTCGCGCCGACACTGATCTGGCGCAGGCCGACAACCCCATCAAAGGGTGCACGGATGACCCGGTCTGACCCTTGAACGCTAGCTGTTTGGACTTGTGACTCAGCCAGGGCCAGATCGCGGCGGCGTGTTTGGAGCACACTTTCTGATAAAGCCCCACGATCATAGAGCCGTTGCGCGCGATCCATTTCTTCCCGGGCAATGCGCTCAGACGTTTTGGCCTCTTCGATCCGGGCACCTTCTTCCCGCGCTTCAAACCGGACCAAAACTTGGCCCCGGGTCACTCGCTCCCCATCGTCAAAACCAATGTAGGAGACTTGTTCCGTGACGATCGCACTGATGGTGACAGATTCATTCGCGCGCAACGTGCCCACCGCTTCAAGGCGATCGACAAAGGTCTCGCTTTGAACAGATTCAACAATAACTCCTGTCGGCTGCCGCGCCATGGCAAGCATCGGCAAGACCAGCCATAGGAGTCCGCTTAATAAAAGCGACATCGGTTTCAGCATGTCACGCGTCCTTAGCGTCCGGTGTCCAATCCGAGAGGTATCTTCGAAGCGGATACGCTGAACCTTGTCAGAAGGTGGACCCAACAGCGTACGACTGTCCTTGGACTATCTTACGCCAACTATTCAGCAATAGACTTTTGGATCAACTCAATGTGAGCGCAAGAAGCGCTAATCCTTGAGCGAGGATATCAAAGCTTTTGGGTTCGAGTCCTCTGCGCCTCTTTTCAAGGCATTCCAGACTCAGTCATTTGAAGATGGAATCGCATATTTAGGAAGCGCGTCCATGGCGAGTTTGAGCGCATCGCCCCAGCCAGTCGAAATAGCCGCAAAGCCAGGATCATTCTCATCAATCCGGAACTGAGTCCCTTCTTGTAGGCTACCCCCTTCATAAATATGCACATCAAGAGGCATACCAACCGAGAGGTTGGCTTTCAGAGTCGAGTCGAAAGAGACGCAAAGAAGACGCACCGCATCCTCGTGACTCATAGATGGG
>JBCBGR010000172.1:0-5715 GCA_038526555.1 Pseudomonadota bacterium | reverse complement strand
TGTCGACCTCGCCGGACCGTAGCGCTTCTCGAAGGGCTGGAAAGCTTTCATAACCCTTTGCCGCCTCAAGCCAGCCCTCCTTTGCGCCCCATTGGTCTAGGACAGAAAAGACTCGATCTTTATGAAGGATGACGGGCCGCATACTGAGAAATCCGATTTGTGGATCGGTCTCAATTGTCTCTGGTGTCTTATAACCCGCCACCTGATCTTCATGCGCCAGAATAGTCACGGGAACGCGCGCAATATTATCAGAATTTCGAAGCGTCATGATCGCTCGAACGTCATTGGCGACGGGCACGTATGCGCGCTGATTGATCCAAGCCATCTCTCGATCACCACTAGCAACCGCGCGAGCCGCGCTGTCCATATCCCCGCCGAGACACAGATAAATCGGGTTATCGAACCGACTAGAAATATGGGCCGCATAGTGAGAAGCCCCCGGAATGGATATTTTGTTCGCCGCTTGGCAGTCGCCATTGCCCGGGAACTGCGGAAGAGCAATCCGCAAAGGCATGAGGCCGTCAGGCGGCTGAGAAATATCTTGCGCAAAAACAGTCTGGGACAGGCAGGCAGCCACCATCGACAGAGCACATGCGACCCGCTTTGAGAGATTGAGCATGATAGATGTTTAGTGTGTTTTTCGAGCGCTGAGGCGGGTGCGATGCTGAGCAATCTCTGCATCGCGCATTTCGAAAATCTCTGTGTAATGTTCCCGATTAACGGGCTGATAGTCGTGCCCGGGTAAACGACCCATATCAATAGCTGTCTGGGGGTCTTCATAGGGGATGGAGGCCATGGCGCCTCGGACCAGATCTTTAAAGGCTTCAGGACGATCCGCCCGAACCATAACCGGTGTACGGGGAATGGGACCTGCATACCAGATTTCCCGGTAATCGTTGAATTCAACAACACCTCGGCGAGCGATACGACGCAGCGTCCCCGACGCAAAGCCGAGCTCTGGATTGCCGTTACTGACGGACAGTAAAGTGGCGTCAAACTGACCATTCGCCAGCGCCATCATACCTTGTAGATGACCGCCGGAAATGGCTGTTTCCCCAAAAAAATAATCCGGATCAAAGCCGGATTTTCTCATAAACCATTTTGGATAAATATAGCCAGACGTGGAATTAAAATCGACAAAGGCGACTGTTTTGCCCTCTAGGTCTTCAATAGACTGATAGGGAGAATCCGCCCTGACGACGAGGGACGAATAATACCCACTTTCGCCATTTGTGTTTCGCGGTGCCAAAAGCGGTTGCGCCAACTCTCCAATTTGCGAGTCAATATTGGCATAATTGCCGGGCGCGACATTGGCGAGGCTGATCTGACCTGACGCGAAAGCTTGAATAATTCCATTATAATCTGACGCTTCATAGGCCTTGACGGGCAGGCCCGTCGCTTCTGACATGTAATGCGTGTAGGTTTCCCAACGCTGAAGTCTTACGGGATCTTCTTCAGGCGCCCGTGTTCCCATTTTCACAACACCGACTTCGGCCCGCCAACCTTCCAAGTCAGATGAATTATCAGAGCCGTTTCCACTACTACATGCTGCCAACCCCATAAGGGAAAATGCAAACACAATCGTAGAATTGATGAACCGACCCATACTCAGCTCCTGCCCAGTCCCTCAAAGGTTAACGCTGACGCATGTCACGCGCATGACATGACTGCGACAAAGTCGTGTGATCCACAGGATTTGTTGGCTTTCACGAAATTTGCGCTCATCAAATGATAAACTTTCCCGCCAAGATTTAAAATCACTTGGCTAGATGCCCTGAACGAAAAAAGGCGGGACCCGTTGGATCCCGCCTTCCCCCATGTCATTGATAGGTCCTTGACGCTTAGTAAGACAGGCGGACGCCGACCAGATAGGACTGGCCAAAACCTTCAACCTCGTAAACGTTATCCTCTGTGCCATTGAAGCGACGACCGAACTCATCTGTCAGATTGTTGGCGTCCAAGAAGAACGTCACATGTTCATTCATGGCGTAGCGGAATGAATAGTCGAGGGATGGACGTGCATCCCAGAAGCGGTCCAAGCGTGGCTCACCAACATCGACAGCGTTCAACCAAGGAGACCGGTACTGGTAAGTCAAACGCGTTGAAATTCCATACTTTTCATAGAAAATAGAAAGGTTGTAAGTCTCATCCGACGCCCCTGAGAGACCACTTTCGCGGCTTATTCCGTCATTTTGGCCTGTCGCAGGATTAAATGACGGCGGAGTCATGGCTGAGTCTTCGGCCTGCGTGTAGTTCATAGAGACACCAAACCCGTCCCAAGGCTCCGGCAAAAAGCCAAATTGCTGTGAGTAATTGACTTCGAAGCCCAAAATCTCACCATCTGATCCATTGAATGGTCCCGACAGGCGCACCCGATTGTCCGGGAACCCAATAGCGGCCCCGTCAAATTCCTGCGTCGTGTTAAAGATTGGATTATCAATGTCTTTGGCAAATACACCGAAGCTTAGAATACCACGATGGGGTAGATAATACTCAACGTAAGCATCGATAGAGCGTGCTTTGAGTGGCTCAAGATCAGGGTTACCCCCCGAAATAAAGAGAAGCCCGCCTGCCTGCTCATCAGAATCATCGTCCAGA
Source organism: Pseudomonadota bacterium (assembly GCA_038526555.1). GTDB lineage: Bacteria > Pseudomonadota > Alphaproteobacteria > Caulobacterales > Maricaulaceae > Litorimonas. The sequence continues at coordinate 3,117 of JBCBGR010000172.1, read as the reverse complement.
ATAAAGTTTGGAGCCAGCTCATCATACGCCGGACGCTGAATGCTCTCTGTGTAAGCAAGGCGCAGGACGAGATTGTCCATTGGACGATAATTGAAATGCAAGGAGGGGAAGAAGTCGAGATAATCATCTGACGCCGTGACTTGCTCAAGCAGCGGGCGGACATTGCCGTTGGCGTCAGTGAAAGTCCCGGCATAAAGCTCGTCGAGCGTAATTCCGCGGTTAGAGCCAGCCTCCAAAACATCTTCCAAGGCGTCTTCTGCACCCGGGCTCGCTTGGTTCCCTGTCGCTTCCCAATCTGTATACTCGAGACGACCGCCGACGATGATGTCGAACTGATCGAAACGGAACGTATTCATCAGATAAGCGGCGTAGATGTTCTCATCAACGTCATAGAAGTTTTCCCACACATTGCCTTGCGTCAGAATTTGATTATTGGCGCGGGCCGCTTCCAGCAAAACATCACGACGTCCAAATGACAGGCCTTCGTTAAACTCAAACATGGCAGGCTGCGGGAACGTTGCCCGTGAGAGATTGTCGGACAGGATTAATGAATAATCGGTGTTCACGCCAAAGGCCTCAATATCGTCTGTGATTTCAAGGTCTGTATCTTCCAGTGTTGCATTCGCGAGAGATACGCGACCACCGAATTTGAGGTCAGACGTGACACCAAAGGGCTGCCAAGGCATTTCAATATCAAACTGACCGTAGAACTCATCAACCTGACCCAACGTGTCTGAGATTTCGAGATTCTCGAAGATGAAAGCTGAAACAGGCGGCCCAGGCAAACGATCACCCAGAGCATAGGAACCGTCCGGATTGACGACTGTATTATAGACATCGACGATCGGGGCGTCTGGGTCCGTATAGTCGTAAGTGACAGAAATACCGTCATCAGCGTTGTTGATGTCATATTCCCAGTAGGCACTATCCGGATCCCGTTCAGACTGAGAGCGGTTAAAGCCAGCTGTCCATTCGAGATTGAAACGATCAAAATCAGATTCACCCCCAAATTGGGTCGTAAAGATAGACTCGATGTCTTCGCGCATATTGAACGAAGCATCCAGCTCTACACCGAAGACAGTCCCGCGGATTGGTGTGTTGCCAATATCGAGCGACTCTTGTGATCCAATCTCGCCAAACTGTGCGTCATCGAGATCGTAAATATGCTGATCGCGCTGCTCAAAGTCCGAGAAGGATGAGTAGACAGAGTTCCAGTAGAAGCTGTGATTGTCGTTAGGACGGTAATCTAAACGCAGGTTCCCTGATGTGTTCTGACGCTCCAGACGATAGAGACGGTAGTCCGCTTGACGGGAAAAAATGTCACCGGAGATGTCGTCGACGAAGTAACGGTTCTCAGTATTGTCCGTGATCTTATTATCGTGGAAGAAGCTTCCGGATGCCAAAACACCGAGCTTACCATCCATGAAAATGTTTGAGACTGTAAGCTGGCTGTTGAAGAGTTCGCCACCGCCCAGCTGTTTGATCCCAAGCCCAAGTTCGGCATCAACGGATAAACCATCTTTATCGAAAGCACCGGCTGTCTCAATGTTGATGAAGCCGCCGATAGAGTTAGCCGGCAAATCAGGTGTGATCGCTTTTACGACCTCGATCGACCCAATCACGTCATTGGGAATGGTGTCGAAACGCGCAAGACGTCCACCTTGGGATGGCGTCGGTGCAGACACACCGTTAAACGCAATCGTTGAAAATTCAGCCGGCGCACCACGGACATTCACGAAACGTGCCTGGCCTTGGTCGCGCTCGATTGAGATCCCTGGGACACGGCCCAGAGCGTCAGCCGCATTACGGTCTGGGAAACGACCGATTGAGTCGGACGCCACAATATTTTTGACGCTGTCAGAGGCGAGCTGACGCGATAGCGCAGCCGCTTCAGCATCGCGGATCGGGGCAATAACGATGATTTCATCTTCAATGTAGTTGTCGGACCGGACAAGAGCCACGTCGACCGTCTCCGTTTCGCCGCCCGTCACTGTGATGGACTGGACAACCGTTTCAGTGCCAACATAGCTGATCTCCAGAAAGTGTGTTCCAGCCGGCACACGACGGAGCGAGAAGCGACCCTCACGATCAGTCTGCGTTGACAAATTCAAGCTATCAATACGGACTAGTGCGCCGCGGAGATTAACGTCGACAGTTGCATCTGAGATTGTACCGTCGATCCGGCCAAATTCTTGGGTTTGACCGAGAGCCGGCGTGGCCATCGCAACCAGAACAGCGGGTGCAACTGTTCCAAGTGCGAAAGCTTTGAACGCAGCACTCGCCGCTAACTTACGTTTCGTAATCCTGCTCATGAAAATTCCCTCCAGCGACCCCATTGGTCGACAATGCTGAGAGGGAAGTTAGAAACGCTGTGTGACCTTGTAGTGACGCGTCCGCGTCAGTTTCTGAATGTTTCGGTAGGAATCAACTCGACAAGTTTTGAGGTTGTTGAGAAATCTTTAACGCATATCAAATGTTCGATTAATCACTGATTGAGCTAGAATAAGGAGGCAACCTGTCCAGGCTAAACTATAGAGTGTTCTAAGAACAACTTCGGGAAAGACTACAGTGCTTCGTTCAGCACCTTCGTGACCGCCTCTTTCGTAACAGCGGCGTTGACAAGACAAGTCGTCGGCTCGGGCAGTGAGCAAGCCCACATACTAAAAAGCCTAAAGAATGGTGTGGAAACTTACGAGAGCTCAGCTGCCACTCAATCTTCGGACATGGCCTCATCGAGGTGAAATAGCCACAAAGGGTCAGTAATATTTGTAGTTGGTTAAGGCGTAGAAGATTACCAGTCTCATAGAATACCTCAGGATGCATCCGCCTTTGCAGAGAGTCCGTTTTTTGGACGATTCCCGCCCCTCAAGCCAGAGACCGCTCTGAGGCGAAAAGCGTCGGGAATATGACCGTTTCCCGCGAATGGCGTTAAAGCCGTCAAAGCCTTTCAGTACTTTTGACGAAAGCGCTAACGGAGGGTTGAACTGCTGGTTACACGTCTGAGGCATAACCAAAGGAATAAGGTTCAGGTTTCCAAAGTACCATCCTTGTGCCCTGACATCATTCTACCTGATCGGCTTCAAGACTGATTGTCATGCCTCATTGTCATCTCATGGG
>JBCBGR010000171.1:0-5719 GCA_038526555.1 Pseudomonadota bacterium | reverse complement strand
ATCGTCTTAAAAACCTAAAAGCCGAGAACCCCAATATCGGGTTCCCCGCCATTCCCGCGTCTGCCTGCCTAAATCTCTAGGCAGATAAGCTAGCTTACAAAGACGCATGAGCCTCCGCGTTCTGACCCGTCAGAGGCACCCGGTCTGGGAATAGGTCGTTCAGATGCTTTTGCAGAGTGAAGTAATTCGGCTCACCGCTTCCATACTGCCCTTTGGCAAAGTTAGCCGCTGCTCGTAAAACCTCATAGTCGATCTCATTAGGATTGCCATCGGGATGGAAACCAAGATTCGTGCGGTTCTCTAAGGCTGTGACTTTATCAAAGTCCCCAATAGCGGCATCGCCTTTGGTCGAGGTGAATTGATTGAACCACCCAATGAAATCGACCTCATTGTCCTGAACAATCACACCATCAAACCCACGATTGCCGCCGAGAATAGCGTTCATCGTGTTACTGACCTTGGTCAGCTTTTGTGGGTCGGCTTGAAATAGGATGTCGGTTTCAATATCGACACTTTCTCCAAAGAAGTCAGTCGCGCCGTCCCATTCATTGCGGGCCCAGATTTTGGCGAGCGAGATTTTGAGACCCCGTTTATTGTCCGATTCATTGCCAATCGGGATCGTCCGGGGGCGACCATCACCCGTGTCGACCACCACAACCCGTGAACCGTCTGGGTTTTCGTAGGCGTAGGAATCATCGCCAATCGCGACCGGATGGTCTGCGGTGTAAAGCGGCTTACCGTTTTCGTCTCGTGCATCTAAGGTTTGGTCAACCTGTCCGCCCGTTTTGACGCGTGGATTGGGGAGGTCAAACTTCTGCGCAATCGCTTCTCGGTAGCTATCTGAGAAATTGTCATCAACCAAGATCGCTGTTTCTACGAACATCACTGGATCGGGAATCCCACCAGATAAATCCAATGCGTTCACTTTGGCCGCAAACCTCTGAGCATCTTCTGGCGTGGTGGCCAAATCGCGCATCTCTAGGAATGCGGCGACATGAGCCGCTTCTTCGGGAAACTCATCGGCCTTGGCGGCAATTGCTTCTAGCTTCTCAAAAGTGCTCCCTGAGAGGGATTCGTAAAACTCAGAGTAGGAGTTTTTCTCTTCTTTGCTGACGTTAACATCCTCAGACTTAAGGAGTGCTTCCCACTCATTTTGCGCGATCTTATTCACGATCAAATCGGGTTTTGAGGTCAAATCATAGGTCGGACGGGTTTCTCGTTTGTCAGCCTCAAAAGCGACCAGTCGATCCACTAAGCCGTCGGGAATAGCCGGATGATCCCAGTCGAACTCTTCCAGACAACCGATCCTAATCAAATGCTCTGAAATCGCCGACTGTCGGTCAGCATCATGCTCCGCTTGTTCGGCTTTCGACACCTGAGATATGATCTGTTGCTGATCGGCTCGCTCATCCGCAATGTCTTCAATGCTGCGGGGCGCAGACGATTGTTCCTCCGAACTCTCCCCGGTTGTTTCTACCGGAGCCGCTCGTTCGTCAAAATTCATACAAGGATTTAAGTGCCAGCTTCTGCCTTAGCCTGTTCAATTAAGCTGTTAGTCAGGTCTCGCATATCGGCTTTATTCGCAGCGATCTGAAGATCACCCTCCATCATCTCTGCACAGTGTTGTTCCCCATATTCAGTCATGTCCGCGCGATCTTCAGGATCATCGAGTGTTTGGACAAACTCGATATTCTCATCAATGCAGGTTCTGTAATCAGCAATAATCCTGGCGATGACCTCGTCTCCCAGCTTTTCAAGAGCGGGATGAGTATCAAACGAGGCTGGCAGAGCTTGGTTCTGCTCTGTAGCCGGTATGGTGTTAATCACCCGAGCATTACCCGCCACCTGTGCTTGATTGGGACTATTTTTGGCAAAGGCAGGTGTTGTGCTCAAAGCCCCTGCTGTAGCGAGCAGACCTAGCAAGGCTGATCGCGTTCCACTTTTCTCCGAAGCCGACTCGCGTCGTTCTGACATGGGGGAGGTGTTATATGTCATTATTTTCTACTTATTTCGGGGGTTTCGTCAAATTTATCTGGAGGCTTTTGCGGGCAGCTTGGCCGCCATTGTCTCGGGGAGCGGCGTGAAAAACTTCACGTCTTCTGAGATTTGGAGGGCGCGTTCCCGGTCAAAATCGAAGTAGTGGATGGTGCTGCGAATATCGGCGTGACCCAGCAGGTCTCTCGGCACGCGGAAGTCTCCGTCTGCTTTCTCAAGAATAGCCTGCGTACGTGTCCGGCGAAGCGTTTTAGTAGAGTAACGCGCGGGATCGAGCCCAATGGCGGATGAACATTGCTTGATAATATCGGCCAGCGCATTGCGCGTAATCGGGGTGTTGGGCGGTATATCGGAGCGCTCGGTTAAGTGCGTGAAGAGATAGTGGCCCGACTGTTTGCCTGACAGCGTGATCCAATGCGCAAGCGCCTGTCTTGTGGGCACTGACAGAACACTTTCGACTGTTCGTCCCGTCTTCTGCTGACCATGAATAATACGGGAGCGGATATTGCCGTGAACATCGACCACATCATCAAAGCGTTGGTGACGCAGGTCTATCGAACGATAGAGGCTATCAATCCCTAGCATTATCAGGGCGAGGTCACGCCAGCGCACCTGATCAATCAACCATGCCTGAACCGCTTGGGTTTGTGGCAGCGTCCAGCCATGTTTCTTACCGCGCGCATTCTCAGATGGCATGGAGATGGGATTAGGAAGTGAAGAGGACGGACTTTCGTTTCTTGGAAAAACGAAAGTTAAAGGAGCAGAAACCCCGCTTAGCTTCGGTGCTCTCTCGTGACGCCGTCAGAAAACGAAAGTCTAGAACTGTGCCTCAAGCCGCATTTTTAGCGAGAAAACGAGGGCAGGATAGTTTTGCTTTTCCAATTTGCAACACTATCCTTAGAGTGGTCACTTTCTTCACAATTATAGACCCAAGCTGTCCACCCAGGATAGATGCGCTCTCGGCGGCTTTGACTATAGGCCGTTCATGGAAAACAAAAACTCGACTCAATTCCAGACGGGACGCAGCGTCTATATCTTCCGGTCTCATGAGCCCGAAAACCATGCGCCCCAATCCGAAAAAGACCTGCTGCGGGCCCTCGCCTATATTGGTCACTATCAGAACGGAAACTCTCTCGACTCCTAACCCACCTACAAATGCCCACTTTTCAGTCCGACCACCCAAAACGACTGGTCGCTATCTATGTCCGCGTTTCAACAGCTGAACAGAACCGGGAGGGGTATAGCCCTGAGCATCAACGCAAACGGCTTCTGGAATATATCGAAGGCAACCCAGGCCTTAATCTGAAGTCCCGCCCTGATCTGGTTTTCGACGATGTCGGTACGGGAAATGACCTGAACCGCCCTGATCTTGATCGGTTGCGCTCGTTGGTCAAAAAGAAAGCCATTCAAGGCGTCATTGTTTGGCGCATCGACCGACTCTCCCGAAACCTCAAGCACCTGTTGATGCTGTTTGAGGAATTCCAGCAGCACGAAGTCAGCTTCATTTCCTTGCAGGAGAACATTGACTTCACAGGGCCAATTGGTCGGCTAATCTTTCAGATTTTCGGCTCCTTAGCTCAATTTGAAAGAGAACTCATACGCGGACGAACGCACGCTGGCAAAATGACGTCTGCGGAAATGGGAAACTATATTCACGGCAATACACCTTACGGATACCGGAAAGTTCCAAATCCGGGGACCAAAGGGAAAAAGCTGGAACTGATTGAGGAGGAAAAGCGTTGGGTTGAAACCATTTTTGACTGGTATGTCTATCAGGGCTGGGGTGACCTGAAAATCGCCAAAGAACTCAACAATAGAGCTGTCCCGGTCAAATCAGTTCGGAAAGGAAAACGATCAGAGTGGACAGAAATTCGAGTGCGACGGCTTCTCATCAATAGCCTCTATTACGGTCATTGCGTCTCGATTACCAAGGATGAGGAAGGGCGACGTTTAGCCCCTCATGAGCAGACGATTACACAGGTTCCGCCCTGCGTATCAGAAGTCCTTTGGCGACAAGCTCAGAAAATTAGGGAGACCCGTAAAGGCGGTCGATCTGAGCACCCCTATCTCCTGAGCGGAAAAGTTGTCGATGTCTCAGCAGACTTGGAAGAACCCAGAAAATTTGTAGGCGCACCGCGAACCAAAGGCGGCCACTGTTACCGACGCAAGCAGGTGACTAACAAATCCACCGGCGAAAAGCTTTCCAGCTTTGAACTCCCAGCCAAGCAGCTGGAAGACTTCGTTTGGAGCAAGATCATGTCAGCGTTTCGTGACCCGAGAGTGTTTGTAAAGAAATACCTCAACCTGCAAAAACAGGACGAACGGGTCCGTCAAATTGAGGCCAGCCTGAAAGCTCTTCGACTACGTGAGACACAGATAAAGGATATCGAGCTCCCCAACTCGGAAAGAGCCTATCTGAAGGGTGTCTTTTCTGAAGAGCGGTTTTCACGGATCCAGATTGAACTCAATCAAGAGCTGGAACATGCTGGTGAGAAAATTCGTGACCTTGAAGCCGATCTGGAAGGTCTAGTTTGGGTCAGAACTGAAGCTGAAAGTCTAAAATCCGCCAGCAGTGAGCTGAACAAAAGGCTCCAGACCCTGACTCGGGAACACAAAAAGATGCTCTGTGGTCTTTTCGTAGATCGGGTCGATATCACGCGCACTGAATACCCCGGCAAAAAGCGCATTGTTGAAGCGGACGTGTATTTCAGGTTCAACCTATCTCGACTTATCGAGGACGCCGGAGCGGTATGCACCCCCTCAGCGCAGACAGAGACTGCCATAGCGGACCACTTAAACACTGCATCCGATAACGTTGGTGGACGATATCGGAGTGGTAAGCACCTCATACATGTTTCTGCTCGATATCACAAAATCCAGAAACGAAGCCGAAATCCGAACTTCTCAAATAGTTACCTCGTGTCCGCTTGGAGAGAGCTTTCTTAAGCAAAGTCACCTTCAGCGAATGCAAGGGTAGCACTATTTCCATCTCATCGCTTACACATTCTAGCCGCATAACACGTAATTAAGCGGATATTACTGAGGTTTTTAGGTCTTAAAATGGGTGTTTTTTACCGGATCATCATCGATATTTACACCATATATGGATCATTATTTGTCGTTTATTGTGCACTATTCGACCGATACTCTCATTTTATGTTTGACTCTTATGGACGATTCCTGGTTAAGGCCCATCAAACGACAACCTATGCGAGTCAAAATTGCCCGTATCTGAGAAGCATTCCAAGTTCCGAACTCTGGCTGAAAGTCGGACAAACAAAGCCATTGAAGCGATTTCCAGAATTGGAAACTTGTCCAACCAGCGGCTTTATGAATGGGAGGAGGCGGAAGTGAAGAAGATGATCAAAGCTTTGCGCGATACGATCACCGAAGTGGAAAGTCGGTTCTCGAACACCAAGTCGAAAAATGAGCAGAGGTTCAAATTCTAATGCGGACGTCTTCTCTTGATAGCGATAATCACGCTCTTTGCCTCGAACTACTAAAGGCAGACACCGAAGCCGAGATCATATCGATATTAAAGGAGAGAGGGTTCTGGGATGATCACACTAAGTGGCGTCCCCTGGGTGACGACAATGAAAACTATTCCTCTGCAGGCAACCAACAGAGCAAGCCCGAACAGGCCATCATTGAAAAACTCGTTAACGCCATAGACCCTACGCTTGCCGCTGCTTGCGCTATGGCTGTTATAAATCCGAAATCCAAC
>JBCBGR010000170.1:0-5721 GCA_038526555.1 Pseudomonadota bacterium | reverse complement strand
CGGATCAAAACCAAGCTTGATGCGTTGCGCGGCCAGCCCATGGAAAGCGTCCAATTTGATAATCTTTGGCAGGGGATGAGTCATCAATACGGCCTTCAAAAGGCCCACATCACGCAACGCATCAAGCTTGGTTTTGATCCGATCTTTAGATAGGAATCGAGACACAAGACTCCCCAATGGACTGATCAAGAGCTTTTGTGTCTGTGTGGGTTTGTAGGCGCTAAAAATTACGCCGCCATTCATCAGAGTGAGTGTTTTCGTACGCGCGGCAATATCCGGGCGGTCGAGCATTTCCTGTGCGCAGGTTGATCCGTAATCGTGGGCGACAAGGTGGAAGTCTTCGACGCCAAGATGATCCAGCAGTGCGACCAACCGATTAATCTGCTCATCCACGCGGACATGGCGAGAGGGCTTATCGGACAGACCATAACCGATCCAATCTGCTGCAATTATGCGATGGCCGACGGATAGGGGGCCGATGACATCCACCCAATCATAGCTCCATGTCGGATAGCCATGGAACAGCAAGATGACAGGCCTATTTTCGCCCTCAACATTGCCAGTGTCCACATAGGTTTGCGACAAGCCTTTATGGTCGAAGGCTGGGTGGACGCTGCGCCATTGGTCGAAAGTGATCGTCATGCGGCGTCTAATTCAGCGACGCTCACCACGCGCCCAGCAATAGCGCTGGCCGCCGCCGTCTGCGGACTAGCCAGCACTGTTCGCGCGCCGGGGCCTTGTCGGCCCGCAAAGTTGCGGTTGGACGTGCTGACGACCAACTCGCCGGGTTGGGCCTTGTCGCCGTTCATGGCAATACACATGGAACAGCCCGGCTCGCGCCACTCCGCTCCGGCCGCGCGGATGATAGCGTCCAGCCCCTCTTCTTCGGCCTTGGCTTTCACAGACTCGGAGCCCGGAACGACGATCATGGTCACGCCGTCTGCCACGAGCCGTCCTTGCAGGATTTCAGCCGTCGCGCGCATATCTTCCAGCCGCCCATTCGTGCAGGAGCCGATAAAGACGCGATCGACCTTTTGTGTGCCCAGCGTTTCGCCAGACTTGAGCTGCATATAGTCCAGCGCTTTCTGATCCGCCTCTGTCGTGAATTCAGGTATGGGGGCATCTATTGGCGCGGCGTGCCCGGGATGGGTGCCAAAGGTTGCCATGGGGCGGATTTTGGAGGCATCCATGCGCACGACCTTGTCAAAGCTTGCGCCTTTATCTGTTTTAAGCTCGCGCCAGTGCTCAACGGCTGAGTCGAAATCTTCCGGGGCGTGAGGACGACCGCGCAGATACTCAAACGTGGTCGCATCCGGCGCGATCAGGCCGCAGCGCGCGCCGGCTTCAATCGACATATTACAGACCGTCATTCGGCCTTCCATGCTCATAGCTTCAAAGACCTTCCCGCGATATTCTAGCGCGTAGCCCGTCCCTCCACCGACGCCGATTTCGGCAATAATGGCAAGGATCACATCCTTTGGGGTGACGCCGGGTTGGAGATCGCCCTCCAGCTCAATTGCCATCGTCTTGGGCTTGCGCATGAGTAGGCATTGTGTCGCCAGCACATGGCCGACCTGTGTCGTTCCAATCCCGAACGCAATGGCCCCAAACGCGCCGTGCGTGGAGGTGTGGCTGTCGCCGCAGACGATTGTCATGCCCGGCTGTGTCGCCCCGAGTTCCGGCCCCATGACGTGGACAATCCCGCGCGCGTCACTATCCCAGCTATGGGTCTCAATCCCGCTCGCTTGAGCGTTCTCCAAAAGGGTAGCGACCTGCGCTTCCGCTTGGTCGTTCACATATAGCGGGTTGCCGTCCACATCCTTGCGGGTGGGCGTGGAATGATCAATCGTCGCTAGAGTCCGATCCGGGCGACGCACTGGGAGGCCTCGCTCGCGCAGGACGGTAAAGGCTTGAGGCGACGTCACCTCATGGATCAGATGTAAGTCGATATAGAGCGTCGCTGGATTGGCTTTCGCTTCCGCCGCGACGACATGCGCGTCCCAGATTTTGTTGAAGAGAGTTTTCATAATGAGGTCTCGCATCGCGAGGCAGATTGATCTGTCACCCTTCCGACAGTGCTGCGCACAGCCACCTTCCCTATCAGGGAAGGAAAGGCCCCTTTTCCTCCCCAGAAAGGGGAGGGGGACCGCCGCAGGCGGTGGAGGGGTGACCCATGAGGTGTGACCGAATGGAATGAGGACATAACTAATGCTGCGCCGCAATACTGGCATGGCGGACCGCACGCCGTTCGATCCGGTTGATCACGTCCAGATAGGCTTCTGCGCTCGCAAGGACGGTGTCTGTATTTGCGCCACGCCCCTGATAGCTCTCAAACTCGGTGGCCACGCGCACCGTTGCTTCGGCCAGCGCGTCTTCGCCCTCGGAGACGCTATTCACACTGTAATGTTCCAGGTGCATCGGCGTGTCCGTGATCTGACTGATCGCATCAAACACGGCGTTCATCGGGCCTTTCATCTCGGATACATGTTCCTGAGATCGACCGTCCTGATGTTTCAGGCAGACAGTGGCTTTCGGCAAGCGGTTTTCGTCTGACCCTGCGGATACATAAAGGCTTTCAATCTCCCAAGGGCCTTGGCTGCCCACGGCTTCGCCAAGGACCAACGCTTCAATGTCCGAGTCGAACACTTCCTTCTTCTTGTCAGCCAAATCTTTGAAGGCGACGAAGACGGATTGGAGCTGATTATCAGAAAGCGTGAAGCCCAGCTTTTCGGCGCGGTCTTTCAAGGCCGCGCGGCCTGAATGTTTGCCAAGCACCAGATTATCGGTCGAGACGCCGACATGTTCCGGCTTCATGATTTCATAGGTCTCGCGGTTCGCGAGAACGCCGTGCTGGTGAATGCCGGACTCGTGCGCGAAAGCGTTCTTGCCGACGATGGCTTTGTTGCGGGGGACTTGCTGACCTGTGATTGCGGAGAGCAGTTTGGAGGCCCCGTAAATCCCTTCGGTCCGGACGTGGGTCCCGATGCCAAAAAAGTCCTTGCGCGTGCGCAGCGCCATGACAACTTCTTCCATCGCGCAATTACCCGCCCGTTCGCCAATGCCGTTCAACGCACATTCGACTTGACGCGCGCCGCCCCGCACAGCAGCGAGGGAGTTCGCGACCGCCAGACCCAGATCATCGTGACAATGGGCGGACCAGGTGACCGTGTCGGCCCCTTCCACTTCCGTCGTCAGGAAACGGAACAGGTCTTCAATCTCTTCTGGCGTGGTGTAGCCGACCGTGTCCGGCATGTTGATCGTGGTCGCGCCTGCCTTGATGACAGCTTCGCAGACGCGTTTCATATAATCGCGTTCTGTCCGGATGGCGTCTTCGCAGGAAAATTCGACATCATCTGTATATTGCCGGGCGAGTTCCACGCCGGCGACCGCGCGGCGGACGATCTCGTCCTTACTCATTTTCAGCTTGAATTCGCGGTGCAGCGGGCTGGTCGCGATGAACGTATGGATGCGGCCTGAATTGGCCGGTTTGATGGCTTCGCCAGAGGCGCGAATGTCGCCTTCATTACAGCGGGCGAGGGAGCAGATCGTGCTGTCCTTGATCGTCTCTGCGATCGTTTTGATGCCTTCAAAATCACCGGGGGAGGCGGCGGCAAAGCCAGCCTCAATCACATCGACATTCAGCCCTTCCAGCGCTTCCGCCATGGCGAGCTTCTGCCCCGCTGTCATGGAGAAGCCAGGGGCTTGCTCGCCGTCGCGAAGGGTGGTGTCGAAAATTTTTATGTGGGTTTGTGTGGTCATAGGTCTATCTCATTTCATGTATCTGTAAGGAAATGAGAGGGGCGCCGTTAGGCGCGTTCCGCTCTTTTACGTCGCCCCACCTTTTCGGCTGAGACGACGTTGTAAAGTCGCTCCAATTGACGACATAGAATGTCGAGATCGCGGGGGCCGCCAATATCCTCGATTCGCACCAGCAAGTCGAAATCGCCATCCACACGCTGCGTACAATGGACATCACGGTAATCATAGCCACGCCGTTCAATCGTGCCGAGCGCGCGGATGAGCGTGCCGGACACATCGTGCAGCACGACCTTGAGCGTGCCGGAGACGCCAGACGGTTCAAAGGTTTTATCGCGTTGAAGTTCAGTCATTGTAAAGTCTCTGACGATTTATTTGCGGACTTGCTGTCTGATCTATGTCTCAGCGTTCCGATCACGCAAACAAGAAGGAAAGCAATGATTGAAATGAGCGAGATAGAAGGCATGAATAGTGAGTGCATTCCGACTCCGAAGTACATCAGACCAATCGGAAACAGATACCCAAGCAACAATATCCAATGAACGATACGGGATGTTTGCGGATCGTAAGACGGAGCAAAGGTCATAGATAGTAACACAGGCGCAATCGTGATTAGGCCATATAACCAAGTATCATCGCCTGTAACCTCCAAGGGAGACACTCCACTCAAACCTGCGTAGTGCAAAGTTCCAATGACGACTGAGAACGCGTAGAGCATCAAGAGGAAGCAGGCAGGCTGAATCAGATATCGAGCTAGGCTCAACTTCACCCTACCGCTCCATCATATCCGCATTGGAGCGTCCCGGTGGGACGAGGGGCCAGACGTTCTCGTTCGGATCGATTTTGACGTGCATGAGGATGGGGCCGTCTGCGGCGAGGAGGCGGTCGATCCCGGCATCCACTTCATCCGCTGTGCGGACCAGGAAGCTCTCAATCCGGAAGGCTTCGCCGACCTTGGTGAACTCCGGATTATCGTCCAAATTCACTTCGGAGAAATTCTTGTCAAAAAAGACTTCCTGCCACTGCCGCACCATGCCGAGCGCGGAATTGTCGAGCAGGACAATCTTCAGTGGGATGCCGTAACGGTGGAGGGTCTGCAGTTCCTGAATGTTCATCATGATCGAGCCGTCGCCAGAGACAGTGATCACCGTCCGACCCGGTGCGCCGAGCTTTGCGCCAAGACCAGCCGGCAAGCCAAAGCCCATCGTGCCGAGGCCGCCTGACGTGATATGGTCCTTCGGATCATCAAAGTAGCAATGCTGCGCGACCCACATTTGGTGCTGGCCGACATCGCAGGTGAAGATCGCAGAATCGTCCGCACGGCGTGACAGCTTGTGCAGGAGTGAGGGCGCGTAAACGCCGGGCGCGGCATTCTGCTCCGCGCCTTCATAATCCCATTCATGCATGGCGCGGCGTGAATAGCAAAGCTCCCGCCATTCATCGATTTGCGCTTTTTCGTAAGGCTCGTCCTTGAACGGATCGAGCGCGGCCAAGTTCTTCTTCAGGCTGCCGTCTAGTCCGACATTGACTTTGCGGAGCTTTTCAATCTCGGCAATGTCGATGTCCATATGGATGACTTTGGCGTGGGGCGCGAACGTGTCGAGCTTGCCTGTCGCGCGGTCATCAAAACGCGCGCCCGCCACAATCAGCAGGTCACATTCCTGCACCGCATAGTTGGCCGCTTTCAGCCCGTGCATGCCAAGCATGCCCAGATAATGCGGGTGATCAGACGGCAGAGAACCGAGACCTTTGAGCGTCGCCACCGCGGGGATCTCTGTACGCTCAACCAGCTCGCGTAGTTCCTTCACGCCGTCACCTTGGGCAATGCCACCCCCAATATAGAAGAGGGGCTTCTTCGCTTCGCGGATCAGAGCCTCTGCCGCCGCAAGATTATCCGATGTGCCCATTTCGGGCTTGACCTTGGGGTAGGGTCGCCAGCGGTGACGCTCAGTGGTCACCGCGTTA
>JBCBGR010000169.1:0-5792 GCA_038526555.1 Pseudomonadota bacterium | reverse complement strand
CGACAACGAGTGACCCCATCAACGGGGCGCTCTACGGCTTTGCGACAGCGATGGCGATGGCTGAAACGGTTGAGCATTATGATGTTGAGACACCCGTCACGCTTAAATGGCCGAATGATGTGCTGGTCGGTGGGGCGAAGATTTCAGGCATACTGATCGAACGGGAAGCAGAAGCGCTGATTGTGGGGACAGGGCTCAATCTTGTCAGTCATCCGGCAGATACACCTTATGCTGCAACGCACCTACTCGCAGAAATGACGCCCGAAGCGCTCAATGATCCAGAGCCGCGCTTTACGGGCGCTGGCGCAGCGGCGGCCTTACTCGTTTCCAACATTCTGAAATGGTTTGAAATTTTTGAGCAATCAGGTTTTGGCCCACTCCGCGAGGCCTGGTTGTCCCGTGCCCATCATCTTGGAAAAACCGTGGCCGTGAATGAACAGACCGGGACTTTTTTGGACCTCGCTATGGATGGCGCGTTGTGTCTGACGCTTCCTGATGGCACAAAGACGCTCGTCCATGCGGGCGATGTTTCATTCGGGTAGTTCTATGCTTTTGGTGATCGATACCGGGAATACGAATACCCTTTTTGCCATCCATGACGGTCAAGACTGGGCGGGACAGTGGCGGATTGCGACTGATCCAGCGCGAACAGCGGACGAATATGCCGTCTGGTTCTACCAACTGCTCAGCATGGCAAAGCTGGACTTTGATGCCATCAATGCCTGCGTGATCTCGACCGTGGTGCCACAATCGCTTTTTAATCTGCGAAATCTGGCAAGACGACATATGGGTGTTGAACCGTTGATCGTCGGGGAAGGGGACACTGACCTCGGCGTTAAAGTGCGTCTGCCGAACCCAGAACAGGTCGGCGCGGACCGTCTTGTGAATGCTCTTGGCGCTGCTGTCGTTTATGATGGACCTCTCATCATTATCGACAGCGGGACAGCGACGACATTTGATATCGTCTCAGCCGATCGCCATTTTGAGGGGGGCATCATTTCCCCAGGCATCAACCTCTCCATGAAGGCCCTGCACGATGCGGCGGCGCAATTGCCGCGTATTGCGATCAAACGGCCTGAAAAGGTCGTTGGAACCGATACAGTGACGGCCATGGAATCTGGGGTCTTCTGGGGCTATATCAGCCTTATTGACGGGATTGTTCGCCGTATTTGTGAAGAAGATGGGCGCGACTTTACCGTGATTGGAACAGGCGGGGTTGCCAGCCTGTTTGAAGGGGCGAGTGAAACCATTCAGTACTTTGATGGCGATCTGACGATCCGCGGTCTGCTGGAAATCTGGAAGTTGAACCGACCGAATGGCTAAAACTGAAAAAGATTTTGTCTTCCTCCCTTTAGGTGGGTCCGGCGAAATCGGCATGAACCTGAATCTCTTTGGGCACGGCGTACCCGGCCAACGGAAATGGGTGATTGTCGATCTGGGCGTGACATTCGGGAACGCCGAAACACCCGGTGTCGATGTTATCATGCCAGATACGCAGTTTATCGAAGATCGCCGGCATGATCTGCTCGGCATCGTTCTCACCCACGCGCACGAAGATCATATGGGCGCATTGGCGCGTCTTTGGCCGCGTCTGCGATGCCCCGTCTATGCCACGCCCTTCACCATGTGGCTGGTTAAGGATCGCTTGGCTGAGGCTGGAATTCTGGACGAGGTCGAGCTGATCGAAATCCCACTGCAAGGCAGTTTTGAACTCGGTCCGTTCCAGTTTGATCTCATCACGCTGACCCATTCCATCCCGGAGCCGAACGCTCTGGCGATCCGGACAGAATTCGGTACCGTCCTCCACACGGGCGACTGGAAGATCGACCCCAACCCGCAGATTGGGGAGGGCGTTGATGATGCTGCCCTGCGTGCACTCGGAGATGAAGGCGTCCTCGCCATGATTTGCGATAGTACGAATGTGTTCTCGCCCGGAGAGAGCGGATCCGAAGAGGGGGTTCGAGAGGAACTCACGCGGCTGATTGGTGAGTTCGAAGGGCGCTCTGTCGCTGTGGCGACATTCGCGTCCAATGTCGCGCGCCTCCAATCCGTCATGTATGCCGCGCGGGAGAATAATCGCTCAGTCTGCCTGATTGGTCGATCAATGAAGCGCATGACGGCGGCAGCTAAAGCGGTCGGGTTGCTCTCTGACGTGGGTCATATACTCTCAGAGGATGAAGCCGCGGCGATGCCCGTTGGCCATGTGCTTTACCTCTGCACAGGCAGTCAGGGTGAGCCAAGGGCTGCACTCTCCCGCATCGCGGACGGTTCACATCGCAGCGTGAAATTCAAAAGCGGTGATGTGGTGATCTTCAGTTCCAAAATCATTCCGGGTAATGAGAAGGCGATTTTTGCGCTTCAGAATGCGCTTGCCGATGACGGTGTAGACATCATCACGGAGAAGGATCGCCCGATCCATGTTTCCGGTCATCCAAATCGGGACGAGCTAAAACGCATGTATGAGTGGGTCCGCCCGCAAATCGCGATCCCCGTTCATGGAGAGCGGCGTCACCTGTTGGAGCACGCGAAATTTGCTAAGACAGTCGGCGCGCAGATGTCGCTGCCGGGCCGGAATGGGGAAATGATCAGCCTGTCTCCAAGCGGTCCTGAAATTGTTGATATTGTTCCGTCAGGACGGCTTTATGAGGATGGCGGTGAAATCGTGCCGTCAACAGATGATGGCCTGCGTTTGCGCAAGAAAATGGCCTACGCGGGACATATTGGGGTCAGTTTGGTCGTGAATGACAAAGGTCGCCTGATCAGCGGCCCGGAACCCCGCATCGTCGGCTTCCCAGAAGGCCGCCATGGCGAAGTGCTAGACGGATTACTGGATGCAGTCACAGATGCCGCGGAAGAGGCGTTCGAAGAACTGTCTCAGCGGTGCCGAAAAGACGAAGACAGTATTGAAGAGAAAATCAGAGGGCGTGTGAAACGCGTTGTTCGGAATATGACAGGGAAACGCTCTGTCGTGGAAGTCCACGCCCATATTGTGAAAAAGGCCGCCTGATATGATCGGACCTCTCAACCATGTCGGTGTCGCCGTTCCAGATATCGATAAAGCGATTGCTTTCTATCGGGATGTTCTGGGTGCGACTGACATCACAGAGCCGAAAGCTTTGCCGCCACAGGGCGTCACTTATGTTTTCGTGAACCTCCCGTCAGGCCAGGTCGAGTTGATCGAGCCTTATGGGGAGGGCTCGCCGATCATCAAGTTCCTCGAACGTAATCCAAAGGGTGGTCAGCATCATATCTGTTTCGAGGTCGAAGACATACATGTGGCTAAGTCTGAGATGGAAAATCGAAGCATGCGTGTCTTGAATGAGCCACGTATCGGCGCGCACGGCACGCTCGTCGTTTTTCTGCACCCCGGTGACAGCGGGGGTGTGCTGATTGAGCTTATGGAATCTCCCAAAGAGGCACACTAAGTTCCAGCCATGAACTGGTTTACCGGCATTGCGACCTTCATGATCCTGTGGTGGTTATCCCTATTTATTGTGCTGCCGATTGGTGTTCGGGGACAAGCCGAAGAGGGCGCGATTGAAGAAGGCACGGAACCCGGCGCGCCTGTGAAGTCTAACATGATCCGCAATGTTGTCTGGGCGACAGGTCTTGCTATCATTTTCTTTCTGCTCACCGTCTTCATTATCAATACAGGGTGGTTGACCTGGGAGCGTCTCGGCGATTGGTTCGGGATGCGTTGATCGTCGCGTGACAGCGTTATTGCTGTAACCCTTTGCTTGCCCGCACAGGACCACACCGCTAAGCGCAATCCATGCGACTCACACGCTATTTTCTCCCTCTTCTAAAAGAGACCCCGTCCGACGCGACGATTGCGAGCCACCAGCTGATGCTGAGAGCCGGCATGATCCGTCAGAATAGTGCGGGGATCTACACATGGCTGCCGCTCGGCCATAAGGTCCTGAAAAAGATCGAACAGATCGTGCGTGAAGAACAGGACCGGGCGGGTGCCGTCGAGATGCTGATGCCGACGATCCAGTCCGCAGATTTGTGGCGTGAGACGGGTCGGTATGATGCTTATGGTCCCGAAATGCTCCGTATTACGGATCGCCATGATCGTGACATGCTTTACGGACCCACCAATGAAGACATGATCACCGATGTCTTTCGGTCCTTCGTGCGATCCTACAAGGATTTGCCGAAGCTCCTCTACCACATTCAATGGAAGTTCCGTGATGAGCGCCGCCCCCGTTTCGGCGTGATGCGCGGGCGTGAATTCCTGATGAAGGACACATACAGTTTCGACATAGACGAAGAGGCGGCGCGGCGTTCTTACTATAAAATGTTTGTGGCCTACCTGAACACGTTTGCGCGTCTTGGCATTCAGGCCATTCCGGTCAAAGCGGATCCGGGTCCGATTGGCGGTGACCTGTCCCATGAATTTGTGATCTTGGCCGAAAGTGGTGAAAGCGGGGTCTTCGCACACCGCGATCTCGTCGAAATGTCTCCGCCTGGGGACGTCGACTTTGAAAGCGATCTGTCAGAGCATGTAGAAGCCCGTATGGCGCTCTATGCCGCAACAGACGAGATGCATGATGAGGCGGCGTTCAATGCGCTTCCTGAAGATAAACAAATGTCCGCGCGCGGGATCGAAGTCGGTCACATTTTCTATTTTGGCACCAAGTATTCGGGCCCGATGAAGGCGGAAGTGATGGGGCCAGATGGCAAGCCGCATGTGATCCATGGGGGTAGTTATGGTATTGGCGTGTCTCGACTGGTCGCGGCCATTATTGAAGCATCTCACGATGATAACGGCATTATCTGGCCTGAGTCTGTTGCCCCGTTTGGCGTCGGGATCATCAATATGCGCGCGGGCGATGCGGCAGCTGATGCAGTCTGCGAAGAGTTTTACGAGAAGGCGGCTGCAGCAGGTCTTGACCCGCTTTACGATGATAGTTTTGATCGCGGCGGGGTGAAATTCTCTCGGATGGACCTGATTGGTGTGCCTTGGCAGGTCATCATTGGGCCGCGCGGCCTCAAAGACGGTGTTGTCGAAGTCAAAAACCGCAAGACGGGCGAACGCGAAGACCTGTCACCAGAAGCTGCTCTCGCCAAGTTAACGGGATAGTCTTGTCTGAGATTTCTCAGAACGCGCCCTTTGGCGGGGTCGAGCGCAAGATTTCGATGCGCTACCTGCGCGCTAAGAAGAGTCAGGGCGGTGTCGGCTTTATTGCGGTCATCAGCTTCCTTTGTATCATGTTGGCCATTGCGGCGATGATCATCATCATGTCGATCATGAATGGCTTCCGCGCGGACGTGATCCGCCTGACGATTGGCAGTGAAGGGCACATGTTCGTGCAGCCGCTCAAGCCTGAGATCACGATTGATGAGATCGAAACGCTCGAAGGCCGGATGCAATCCATTCCAGGCGTTGAAAACGCCTTCCACTTCTCCCAGCACTACACGGGCGTGCAAGCCAATGGGCAGTTTGCGCTTGCCCAAATCATCGGCATTGCCAAAGATGACCTGATGTCTTTTGACTTGATCGCAGACGGGGTGATCCAAGGCGATCTCATGTCGCTGGGTGAGGGGCAGGCGAGTGATCAAGCTATCGCGATTGGTTCCGCAATGGCGGTAGGGCTCGGTATTCAAGTTGGGGATCGGTTGCTGGTCTATTCGCCGCGGACCCGTCAGACGGTGTCCGGCGCTGTCCCTGTTCGAAAAACCTACACGATCGGCGCGATCTTCGATGTGGGTCTCTACGTGACCAACCAGACCTATGTTTATATGGATATTGATGAGGCAACGCTTCTTTTCAATGGCGGCGACCTTAG
>JBCBGR010000168.1:0-5825 GCA_038526555.1 Pseudomonadota bacterium | reverse complement strand
ACACGCTTTTGTGCGCCTGAGCGATCCAAATGCTCGCGCTCCAGCGGTGTGGCTTCGACGCATTGGCTATGCCCATGCAGGAACGTCACATCCGTGACACCGAGTGACTTCGCATGACCATAGGTCGTCAGAATGACCGCCGCGCCCAGATTGACGCCATCGCGGGCGACCATAAGCTTTGTGTAGGGACTCGTAATCATAGGGTTGGCTGGACCGGGGGAGAGGATTTCACTACTCTCCGGACGACTTCGGACATGAGCAAAAGGGTTATCAGCGGCGACCGCTGCGAACTGCTCCCAGAGCTCCCCCATCTGCTCTTTATATTGAACACGCGTTAGGCCCTGCATCTTACGCCGCGCCGTTTCAAACAGGCCGTAATAATAAACGGGCGCCGCAATCCGGTGCATCATGGCTTGCATTGTTACACCAAAGCCAGCGGCTGGATTGGCAGGGACATAAGGCTTGGCCTGATCATACCCGACCCCGCCCGTGCCAAACAGGCCGCGATCATCGACGGGTTCATCCCGCTGCTCGGACCAGTCCGGTTTTGCACCCGCCCGACCCGCCGCTTTGATATTGGCAATCGCTTCGGCGCCCACGATTGCGACCGTCTCGACCTGACCGTCCATCAGGAGCTGCGCCGCTTCAGCCACCATGGTCTGCGGCGACTGACCGCCGACGAAGCCGTAAACATATTGGGACGCCGCCGCGCCCGCCCGCGCGCAAACACTGGCCGGAAAATTATTAGAGCGCCCGAACGGGTTGGGAAAAGCCGGTCCGCTGTCGCCAAACAGACGAACCCCAAAACACAGATCGAGCGAACGATTCGACATGGATGCGTCTGAGAAAGCGCGGTCCAAAGCCTCACTCGCCAGATCAACCGGACCGAAAGCTTGGTCCAGATTATCTGGAACAGGACGCATAGATTGGCCCGCACCAATAATAACAGGAAGACGATCAAGAGCAGTCATGGCCTGCGCCTATCAAAGCGGTCCTGCTGGTAAAGCCCAGCGGCCATTCAACACAGACGAGATAAGATGAAAGCTATTCCTGAGCCTTCCGCTCATTGATTAGGGTCCGCCGGACAAGCGCGCCGTCCTTCAAATATTGCGTCGCGCGATGCCGGGTCAGGCCATCAGGCGACAGGGAGACAATTTCGCGAACCTCTTGCCCATTGGAAAACGCAAAGGTGAAAACGGACGTGTTCGCATCAATATCAAACGCTTTGCCGGAGACACGGTCATTCTCGAAAATCAGGTGAGCCCCTTCGACTCGGCCTTGCGACAGGATTGAACGCGCCTCTGCCGTGTCCGGATTGTAGGTATTTGTCTGATGATAAGTGCCATCTGCGTCCAATCGCGCAGTAATGCGTGTTGGAAAACGGTCAAGCGTTTCGCCTTCTGGACTGATTCGATGAAATACGCCTTCCCACGTGCCGAGCTGTCGCGACAGAGCGGGGAAGATTTCAGGATTGAGCTGACCCGGTACTTGTCGTTCAAACCGCAGCCAGGCGAAGTCTTCAATCTCGCCTTTAGGCGAGCCGCTTTCCAGTATCACTGAGCGATCCCGATAAGCATAGCCGCTTGCGTTGATCACCATCTCAAACTCTGCCCAGACCTCACCGCCGCGCGGATGCTCATAGGTGTAACGCTGAGGAACAATGCTGCCTTCAAACCTATCTTCGGTGCGTTTGAGAAAAAGATCGCAACGCGCGACATGATCCACATCATCGGACCCCATGGCGGAGAGTACCGCAATGCTCGTTTCCGGGCGATCATAGACAGGACCCTCCGTGAAGAAGAGCTGCTGCACCCGGATCTGATCGCCTTCATCCACCAGTCTGTGCAATCGCTGACGATGAACGACAGTCTCTCCCGCTTTTCGTTCTTCCAGCAGGATCACATTCGCGCCGAGGGCTGAGTCAGGGAGAGCTGTGACAGTCACAGTTCTCAACGCATCCACGCGACCGGGGAGCGCATCCGACAGGGCCGCGTTGCGCTGCACCTGGTGGGCCGTATCAAACATCCCTGTCCAGAGGTCGATCAAATCAGCGACTTCATCCGCTTGAGCTAAGCTAGGAACGGAAAGGGTAACGGTACAAAATAAAGCAGAGACTAATCGCATAGCCTCTGCTCTACAGACTTTATTCGGCGGCGGCTTGCCCATCGTCAAAGATGGCTTCGATCGGTTTATCGAACAGACGGGCAATTCGAAAAGCCAGCGGTAGCGACGGATCATAGCGCCCCGTCTCAATCGCGTTCACGCTCTGACGGGAGATATTGAGGTGCTCTCCGAGAGCGGCCTGCGACCAGCCGCGTTCAGCGCGGAGTTCTTTCAGTCGGTTTTCCACGCTCTCAAGCCTTTCGGCCATAGAGCATGCAGGCCACAATGCCATAGACGCCGAAAAATGCTGGATAGACGAAAAAGACAGGAATGCGCGGGAACGCATCATTATAGAGTTCAACCAGACCCCAGCTCCCTGCGAGACCCAAAACAGTAAAAGCCGCGATCAGCAGAGCCCGGCTATGATCGTGTCGGGCAACCTCGTCCATTTCTGACAAATACTTCCATAAAGCCAGAACCATCAAAACAATGAAGATTCCCGGCAAGAGTGCGGCCATGATTGTAAAAACGGTGACCGGATCCCCGTCATCAATCAGAAAACTGACTCCAAAGACTGCCCCGATATAACCCAAGGACGCTCCAAAAACACGGGATACATATTTCTTGGCGGCTTGTTTGGGCGTGATTTCCGCGAATTGATCTGTCGCTGACATGATTTCTCTCCATCATAGAGTGTCAAGTGAGCTTTACTTAGTCAAGCGTCCTTGACGTGTCAAGCAGGCTTTCCATCTTGCTCTCGGGACACACGCAGGGCAGACAGATCATATGACGCAAATGACGCGGGATCAGATCGACCAAGCCGCAGCCGCGGGCATCATCACGGCCAAGCATGCCAAAGCGATGCGCGCCGATTTGGACGCGCAAGCTCTGCTTCCCCCCTCTGACGTGCCGATCCCTCAGATTGGCAATGAAGATGATCTGCGGTTTCTGCGGAGCTTTGGTGACGTGTTCATCGGCGTCGGCCTCATTCTGCTAGCATTAGGAGTCTCCGCGATCACGTCCTTTGTCGGTGGCGGCGGACCCGCTTACCTCCTGACGGCGCTGGGGGCCTATGGGTTGGCGGAATATTTTGGGAAGCATAAGCGCGCCCATTTCCCGACATTGATTACAGCGCTCGCCTTCCTGGTCTTTGTTCAGCGCGGATTAGACGGGCTGGGTGCGCTCGGCGGATTAGGCGCAGCGGTGATTACGGTTGTGGCGATGACGCTGTTCTATGCGCGTATTCGGCTACCCTTCTGTATCGCACTGATTGCAATCTCCCTGCTCTATCTCTTCTTCGCGATCCTGAACCAAATCGCGCCCGACTTACTCCGTTCTCAGTTTGGTGGCGTTTTGATCGTCTCTGGTCTCGCCATTTTTACCGTCGCCCTGCTCTATGATCGGCAGGACACGCATCGCCGCACGCGCTTTGCCGATAATGCCTTCTGGCTGCATCTACTGGCCGCCCCGCTACTGATCCACGGCCTTGTTGGATACGCGATCATGGACCGGACAGAGTTCATCTTTGAGGTTGTCCCCGTGCTAAGCATCTCACAGAGCGATGCTATTATCGTTCTGGTCGCAACCGCTGTGATCACCGTCGTCGGGCTGGCGATTAACCGCCGTGCCTTGATTGTGTCTTCGCTCGGCTATGTTGCGCTCGCCATTGGTTGGCTTGTTCGCGACACGAACCTGAACTGGAGCACGACCCTATCTCTCACACTCATACTGCTCGGCGGATCCATCGTTCTGTTAGGCATGGCGTGGCATCCGCTGCGCAATCAGCTCATCCGCGTCCTCCCCAAATGGCGCATCTTCCCGCCGCCTTATGAAGAGGCTTAAGATCAGACTTTCACTTGATCTGAGCGAAAGACGCCCCACATCGCCGTGATGACAGACTACGCCGCTGCTTTTACGCCACGAGAGATTGTCTCGGAACTCGACCGCCACATCGTCGCGCAAAGCGACGCCAAACGCGCGGTCGCGATTGCCTTACGTAACCGCTGGCGTCGCAAGCAGTTGGACGAGAGCCTCCGTGCCGAAGTGACGCCCAAAAACATCCTGATGATCGGCCCGACAGGGGTCGGCAAAACGGAGATCAGCCGCCGCCTCGCCAAGCTCGCGCGCGCGCCTTTCCTGAAGGTGGAAGCGACCAAATTCACCGAAGTTGGCTATGTCGGCCGCGACGTAGAACAGATCATCCGTGATCTGGTCGAAGCGTCCATCACCCTCCTGCGCGAAGAAAAGCGTGCCCAAGTCACCGCCCAAGCGGAAGCCGCCGCAGAAAACCGGATCATCGAAGCCCTCGCCGGAGACAATGCCCGTGACGGCACACGCGAAGCCTTCCGCCGCAAACTCCGGGCCGGTGATCTCGACGACACAGATGTGGAACTGGAACTGTCTGACAATAGCTCCCCGTTCCAGGCGATGGATATTCCCGGACAGCCCGGCTCTTCCATGGGCATGCTCGACCTGTCCGCCATGTTCGGAAAAATGGGACGGACGAAGACCGTCACGCTCAAAGTGCGTGATGCCTATCAGCCACTCCTCTCTGAGGAAGCCGACAAGCTGATCGATGATGACTCTATTAAACGCGAAGCCGTCGAGTTGGCGCAAGAAGATGGGATCGTCTTCCTTGACGAAATCGATAAAATCACGGCCCGCTCAGACGCGCGCGGCGGTGATGTCTCTCGCGAAGGTGTGCAGCGCGATTTGCTCCCCCTCATCGAAGGGACGACGGTCTCAACCAAATATGGCCCTGTCAAAACGGACCATATTCTCTTCATCAGCTCGGGAGCGTTCCATGTGGCGAAGCCCGCCGACCTCCTCCCCGAACTACAAGGCCGCTTGCCCATCCGGGTGGAACTCCGCGCGCTTACTGAGGAAGATTTCGTGCGCATTCTGACGGAACCCGAAGCCTCCCTCATCAAGCAATATACCGCCCTCATAGCGACCGAAGGGGTCACGCTCGACTTTTCTGAGGACGCCGTTTTGGAGATCGCCAAGATCAGCGCGCAAGTGAACGGCTCGATTGAGAATATCGGCGCCCGCCGCCTCCACACCGTCATGGAACGCCTCCTCGACGAGATCAGCTTCACCGCCACAGATCGCGACGGCGAAACGATCACGATTGACGCGGACTATGTGAAAAACACGGTTGGCGAACTGGCCAAGGATCAGGATTTGTCGAAGTTTATCTTGTGATTGCCTCGTCAGCAATCTCTGATGTGTTGGCCTCATCAATAGGATGAGCGTTTTTGTAAAAACTTATCGGTCCAGCCCTAAAGCTGTATCCCGACAAAACTGCAATAATGGCAAGCACGAGAACGAAGACAAAAAACGATCTCACATCATTCCGGTGACTGTTCTTCACTTGTACCAAGCCTCACTTCGCTGAGACTTCAGCCCTGAAATCACCGACTGAGACTCTCCTGAGTTCAAATTCAAGAATTGAGTTACAGAGTAGCTACACACTTCAGCTACTGAAATGCCTTCAGATTCAGCAATGGCTTTCAAACGAAGATAATCAGCTTCTGTAATGCTGATCGAGAGTCTCTTAGTGCGCTTCATAACTTACTCCACAATTAGCTGTGGAAGCGCTTTGACATAACTACTCTAAGATATCGTTAATGCAAAGATTTTTTAGTGATGAAGCGCACTAAGAGACTCTCGATCAGCATTACAGAAGCTGATTATCTTCGTTTGAAAGCCATTGCTGAATC
>JBCBGR010000167.1:0-5932 GCA_038526555.1 Pseudomonadota bacterium | reverse complement strand
ATTCACCATCAGGACAATTCCAAACCTTCTCTTTAGCCTGTGCAGGTATGGCCAGCATAAACCAAACTGTGGCTGCTATGAGTGATGTGAATGTTGTTTTCATATCAAAGCTAAACACGACACTAGGGATCGTGGCAAGTATGATGCGGTTTGACCGCAACCTCAAACACTACCAGCGGCCTACTTTGGGCGTTTTAAGCCGCATAGCATTCTGGCCTGCCACGATACCTAAGCTGTGATTGAACCAGAATAATCAATGAATACAGGGAATTAAGAAGAATTCTAACGCTAACCCACTTTAGGTGAGTCCAAAATCCGAGCGTTTTCAGCATATTATGAAAAATGGTGGGCGGTGACGGGATCGAACCGCCGACCCTCTCGGTGTAAACGAGATGCTCTGCCAGCTGAGCTAACCGCCCTAAAGAGCGCGCCCTATGCCAAGCTTCACAGGGCTTGGCAATTCTGCCAAGCAGCTTTTTATGCACAGCACATCAGATCAGGACGTTGACCGTTTCGCGACAAGCCACCCTTCCGTTTTCATGACGGAACAATGGATGGGCAGCCATGTCTACAAAGTGGGAACGCCGGATAAGTTCAAAATGTTTGCCATTCTCAATCCTGGCAAGGCGCACCTCACGCTCAAACTCTCAAGTCCGGAAACAGCGGATCTGTTGATCGAAGCCGGTGTGGCCAGTCGGAATGTCCATTTACCGCGCGGCGGATGGGTCATGCTTCACCTGAATCAGCTCGAACCCAGCGATGTCGCGGACCGCATTTCCGATTCTTACGAAACCGTTGCCGCCACACTGCCCAAGACAGTTCGGCAAAAATTGGGGATCAACTGAATTCTTATCAGTAATTGGCAGTTTTTCGCTGCTTTTCTGATTGACGCCCCGAAGCCATCCGCCTAGTTGGCTGCTCACGCTTTTAGCGGGTGTAGCTCAGTTGGTTAGAGCGCCGGCCTGTCACGCCGGAGGCCGCGGGTTCGAGTCCCGTCACTCGCGCCATTAGCGTCTTCCCTTTAAATCTATTGTAATTTGTTCGACTGGCCAACTTTGTGCGCCTTGCACACGCATGAAAAAGGCTCCCGAAGGAGCCTTTAAGCGAAGTCGCTTTGATATTCTGCTAGGCCATCGCAATCGCATCAACAGCGGTCTTGCCAGAACGCTCATTCACGGCCGTGTTGAACTGAACCTTGTCCCCCTCATTGATCGAGGCAAGGCCTGCGCGTTGAAGCGCCGTGATGTGAACGAACACATCATCACCACCACCATCAGGAGCGATAAAACCAAAGCCTTTAGTTGTATTGAAGAATTTCACGGTTCCTGTTTTCATGTCCGACATAATCTGTCCTTTTCAGTCGTCGGTTTCCAGCATCGCGATTTGCGATGTGGGCGGCTGATATCAGCCTAGTCGACGTCTGGTCGGAGAAGCATTCTGCACCGAAACACGAAGCCAGATAATTTTGGGGCCACGCGCGCGGAAGAGCAGGCCGATAGTCTGGCCCTTGGTCGATACGTGTTACGTGGGGCGAGTTGCGCCCAATAGCAAGTGAAGTCTTGGTGACAGCGTTATGTCACCACATCCGCCCAATCTGGATTGCGCGCGGCCATGGCTTTGAAAAACGGGCAGAGAGGAATGATCTTAAAACCTTGTTCGCGCGCATGTTCGACCATGCGTAGCGATAGCGCTTTGCCTACACCTTGCCCCGCCAGACTGTCCGGCACGCCCGTATGATCGACAATCACCATAATCGGGCTGGATTTGGAAAAGGTGATTTCCGCCTCATCCTCAAACCCGTCTACATGAGCCACAAACCGTCCTTTTGTCTCTGTTTCTTCCAGAGTAAATGTGATGTTGCTCATAGCCTTGACTCCGTTTCAGGTCCGCCTAGCCCATTCCCACTCAGTCGAACAGGTCCCCCTGCCCGCTCACGGATACGGGAATGCGGAATTGCGTGCAGTCCAGCGGTACGCGTTCGGACCGCGAAATGATGCCATAGCGCTTTTGCGCCATGTAATAGCGCTGCGCGATGAGCTTCCGAAACGGCGTCCTCACTTCGCTATCTTCGCCGCGTGCCCATTCCGGGTCATAATCCTTCCCGCCATTGATGATACGAATATGGTTCATGATCCGCCGCGCGCGGTTGGGCGCAAAAGCTTCCAGCCATTCCTGGAAAATCGGGCTGACCTCCAATGGCAAGCGAAGCACTGTATAAGCGCTATAGCTCGCACCGAGAGAGGCCGCGCGCTCCATAATGCTTTCCATCTCGCTATCATTTAGCCCCGGTACCATCGGCCCGAGCATAATCCCCGTCGGAATGCCTGCCTCCGCAATCTTCTCCAAGGCCTCGAACCGCCGCTCTGGTGTGGGGCAACGCGGTTCCATGGCGCGCGCCAGCGCCCGGTCCTGCGTCGTGATGGACACCATCGCCCGCGCAATGCCCCGCTCCGCCATGGGCGCGAGAATGTCCAGATCGCGCGTAATCAGGTTCGACTTGGTCAGAATCGAGACCGGATGCCGGAAATCCGCCATCACCTCCAACAGCCCGCGCATGATCCGCATCTCACGCTCTACGGGTTGATAGGCATCCGTATTTGTCCCGATCATGATGGGACGAACGCGGTAGCGCGGATTGGAAAATTCCTTCTTCAGCAGCGCAGGCCCGCTCGGCTTGGCGTAAAGCCGCGTTTCGAAATCCAGCCCCGGCGAGAGCCCATAATAGGCGTGCGTCGGCCGGGCGAAGCAGTAGATGCAGCCATGTTCGCAACCGCGATAGGGATTAATCGAGCGATCAAAGCCGACATAGGGTGACACCACCTTGTTGATGATGGTCCGGGGGTGTTCCGCGATCAGCGTCGTCTTGACGGGGCGCTGATCCTCTTCGGGCAGCGCATCCCAATCTTCGTCTGTCCGTTCGCGCCGCAAGCTCTCATAGCGCCCGCTTTCATTACTCCGTGCGCCGCGCCCCTTCTCGCGCAGTTTCAGCTCCCGGGCGGGTTGGCGATAGGGCAGAATAACGGTGCGGGCCATGCGGCGCTCTCTTCAAAAGACGCTTCCCAATGGCCCAATGGATGCGGTGTGGTTGACGAAAGCATTATTAGGAATTTTTTCCTTTATCCGTCAAGCACCCACTTTCTAACAATGTGAATAGATTTCAGTTCCTCCAAAATCATCTCGCCCCAAACAAAAACGACGACAGAAATCTGTCGCCGCAAAGAAATTCAGTTGAGGGGTTTGGTTTAACCCGCTGCTCCTGTTGGGCGGCTACCGCGCTGAATGCGCTCAGTGGCTTCGCGGCTCTGCTGTTCCAAGGCCTCCCACTCATTCGCAGTGCGGCAGATTTTTTTCTTGAAGTTAGAGCCGACAACTTTGGTTCGCTTACAAACTTGACGATTGGGATCGAGATCATTTTGCGCCGTTTCGACGGCTTTTTCTGTAGCGCCCATGGTTTCCGTTGTTGCTTCCGCAACAGTCGCCGTCGTGGACGAGGTCGGCGCGCTCGTGGTGGCACAGGCCGTCAGCGCGGAAAATGTCAGGCAGAGGGCTGCAAGGCCAAGTTTATGTGTCATGTGATGTCTCCTTAAGGCCTATATCGATAGGCGGCGACCCAGGCACTGGCAAGCCCAGAGCGCAACTGTCGTTAAATTGTTACAATTCGCCCCATTTTTCAGCATCGACAAACCTGCGGTGAGCGGGATACGCCCACAAATGCCGCAATGGCCCTTAATCAGTGGGCTGAGATGCGGAAACAGGCGCAACTTAGCAGCGTATGTGATCCGGCCCGGTTAGGCTTCCGTTTCCACAGGCCCCACATCTTTCGCCTTATTGGCTTTCCGCGCACGGAAGAAAAACAGGATCGACCCCAGATAAGACCCGACCGAGATCACGAGCATGACGTAAGGGATCATCTTCAAACCGTCAGGCCCCACCCGCACGGGGCCAAACCAGCCGAGCGATGTTTCCGGCACCGCCCCAACGTCCGCGATTCGAAGGCCCAGCTGCGCAAAGTCGCTATTGATCTGAAACAGCTCATTGCACAGCCCGAAGCAAAAGAGACTGTAGATGAGCAGCGCAATCGTCGCCATAAACCGGTCGAGCCGATGCGCAGCAAGATAGGACGTCACCAGCATCCCGAAAATCAACGTCATGTAATTGGCGATTGTGCCATTCGCGACATCAACAATCTGAAAGAAGAGTTGGACGAGTTCATACTCTGTCATGACGGGCCTCCCGCAGCCTGCATGGAACGAGAGAGCGCCTCTGTCGAGTCGGCAACCGCCTACAAACACGCGTCACCGTTCAACCGCCTTGCAATCCGTCGGCGAGCAGGCGCGACCCTTAACAAGAGACACGATGCGCGAGCTTGCCCGCGTGACGGACAAGGAAGGAAGAACCGATTTTCACAACGGGCAAGCCAGCGCACAGTGATCCGCCCATGCCGCCGCAAAAGATCGAACGCCCCACCCGTGCAAAGCCGCGGCCTAACCCGAAACCCCGGTCAGGGATGTTTCGAGATGTTTGGCATCCGCGCAGCCCCACACAGGCCCAACGCCTATGATCTTCGCGAGGTCATGAAGAGAGCCACCTGAGCCGCATAAGTCTCAGTTACGCTCTCACCCCGATCTGCGCCTTTGCCCCGCTTGGACAAAAGCCGTGGCCATGACCGCCACAACAGACCGAAGCCCTCACACTGGCCCGCCACTAAAGAGGGTATGCGCCTCCTCGTGTCCGTGACGAGCAAGCGGCATGAAAGCATGGGTTTTTAAGGCGGGGATACGAAACTTCTCTATTTCCGCTCCCGCCGATTTAATCGGCGGGTCCATCACCCAACCGTTTCAGCCAGACGAGACGGCAGGAGATGGACAGGCCGTCGAAGCGTCCGCAATCCATGAGGTGGATTGCAGCGAAGGGTCGGCCTGAGCGGGTATTCGCGCAGGATTTGAACTCCTCGCCAAACCCACCAAGATTACATCTTATTGAGGCGGCGCGTTTGCATTTGTCAGACGGAAGCGATGACGCCTATGCGGGTGATCAAGGGGAATGAGATCTGGGGACGAGCTCATGCGCAACATATTCCAATCCATCTGTTTGGCGGCGGGTCTGTTCGTCGCTTCGACGCTTAGCGCCAACGGCCAAAGCCGGATTGAGCGGATCGAAATCCAATCCGAGAATTTTGAGAACCTGATCGGTGTGAGCGCCACCCGCGAGATGATGGTCTACCTGCCGGATGGCTACGACGAGAGCCGCGCGGACTATGCCGTACTCTACGGATTTCACACCTTTTTTGAGGACGAAACGGCGCTGTTCGAAAACTACAATATCGCGACGCTGTTGGACGCTGCGATATCCGAGGGCCGCCTGCCCCCCGTCATTGTGATCACGCCGGATTTCTCAACCCCAATGAACCATTCTCTCTTCGCGGACTCACCCGTGACCGGCAACTTCCTGACCTTCGCGCTGGAAGACATGGTCCCCGCCATTGATGCGCGCTATCGCACGATCCGAGACCGAAACGCGCGCGGCCTGTTCGGCAATCATATCGGCGCTTATGGCGCGATCAAAATCGCGGCGCGGCGACCCGACCTGTTCGGAGCCGTCTATGGCCTGCACCCCGTCGCGACGACCTCCACACCGGACGGCATGGTCACCTTCCTGAATTGGGAGGAGTATTTTGAGGGCGTCGCCAAGCAAGACCTATCGGCGCATTGGTCCTACAGCCTATTCACCTCCTTCTTTCAGGCCTTCCTCCCTAACCCCAATAATCCGCCCTATTTCGTGGATATCCCGGTGACGCTTCAGGACGGGGAGCGCATCGGCGACGCGGCACTGCTCAATAAGCTCAGCGAAAGCCTGCCCCTGATTGCCGAAGTCGAAACCTATGCGGACAATCTCAAGCAGCTGAACGGGTTCAAGTATGACTGGGGTCGCC
>JBCBGR010000166.1:0-5934 GCA_038526555.1 Pseudomonadota bacterium | reverse complement strand
TAAGATCCCGCCCAATGCCATTCATCTCGCAGCCGACGTAAAGAGATGTCCAAGTCATTTGATACTACTTTGAGCCAATCTTTGATCGTTCTATGTAAACGTGTATTTACTCAGTTATATTGGGCAACAAGTTATGTAAACGTATATTTACATAAGGATCAATTTTATGGTCGAAATGAATGAACGAGATCGCGCTGCGACCGAAAGACGTCTGAAGGATGCGGCTGTGCTGATATGGTCAAAGAAGGGTTTTGATGGCGCCTCCGTGAAAACTGTATCGGAAGCGGCAGGCGTCAATGTCTCGCTCATCAACAGATACTTCGGCGGTAAAGACGGACTTCTACTGACGCTTGTTAAAGACACTATCGAACGAAAGCAGGAGGGTAGGCTTCCCTATCCCGCACAAGATTCTTTGAGGGCGGAGGTCCTTCATTATTTGAGGTTTCGTTATGAAGCGGACAGAGCTGATGAAGGCTTGATCAGGGTGATCATCTCGAAAATTATTGTCGATCAATCCTTTCGCGAAGCGGCTCTTGAGTCGCTCACCTACGCGGCGGATCAAAATTTTATGGGGCGGCTAAAGGCCCTGCAAACGTCAGGTAAAATTCGCGAGACTGCAGATTTGGAAATGCTATTTCGTCAAGTGGGTTTCATATCTTTCTCTGCAATATTTACAGAGGGAATTATTCTTGAGAAATCGGCTGAAGACACAGACCTAGCGCTTCAGACCGCTGCGAATATGATTCAACAGGCTTTTGGAACCTAGTTTGGAACTTCTACTCTCTCGCTTTATTGAAACAGCACCCTGTGATCTTCGTTTTATTGAAACCAGAAGTCTATGTTTGAATTCGAGGCATGTACAAGGATCAAAGCTCTAGCGGGCAGGATCAACTGCCTCTCCAAAAGCTCGAACTATCTGGCCCAGACATGAAATTCCACATGACAAGTGTCATATGGCAACCACTCTAAAGTTGTCGTGAATGTCCCTTTTTAGGCGTTTTCCGCCTCCTAGCTCAGCGGCTGATCTGAAGCGATTTTAAGTCGCTCAGCATTATTTGCGAACCACTCTAGCAAATCATCCCGGTTTTAGAAGACTGGCAAAGTTTTGACTGAACCATCTCAGCGTTCCTACGATCGATTCTGTCTTGCTAGAACAATGAGATTAAGCTCCGTCTGCAACGAACTTATACCTACGTCATACTCGGGTTACTTGCTACGTACTCTTGCTGCGTCACCTCACATTGATCGAACTGTCGTGTGATCATGAAATTATCTGTAGTTATCAATTTCTAACCTGCGACAATTAAGGCCTTCCATTTGAAGATACTGTACGGTACAGTACATCATGACTTGTGATGAAGTGAGTTCAAATCAACAGTGTGAAGATAGCCACCTTGGCCGTATCTTCGCATACGTTGAAACACCTACGCGCCGGACCGTTTCAGAGCGTATGATATGTTGTCTTTTTCTATGCTCACTTGTTCTAAGTACAGCAGCACCAGTCATGGCGTCATCAGATGTCAACTCATCACTCCCAGCCGATGAATTAACACTGGTCGCGGTCGTCATAGAGAACGACACATTCTCCGACACGGATCAACACTA
This sequence comes from Pseudomonadota bacterium, assembly GCA_038526555.1. Classification (GTDB taxonomy): domain Bacteria; phylum Pseudomonadota; class Alphaproteobacteria; order Caulobacterales; family Maricaulaceae; genus Litorimonas. The sequence goes on along the minus strand of JBCBGR010000166.1, from coordinate 4,329 downwards.
TACGAACGGCCTTTGGGCGGGCTTCTCTCCCCCGCCCACCCAAACTCCACCCTGGGCACAATCCTTTGCAGAACGGACAGGCCTATACAGCGATCAAGCGAGATACCGCATGATCTATACAGTAGGCCAAAACCGTCAGTCTTGGTTCTTCTTTGCCGCAGCTGAGAGTCGATTTATTGCCAGAAACATCTTCCTGAATGGCAGTACTTTTGAGGACAGTCCCGGCGTAGAACGCGAAGACTTTGTGACGGATTTGCAGGTTGGCGACGTCTTCCAGCGAGGTCACTTGAAGATTTCCCACACGCATATTTTCCGAACGGATGAGTTCGAAGATCAGCAACACAGCACTTCCTTTAATGCGATAGGAGTCGCCCGTGCATTCTAATCTCAAAACCCAGCCCAGCGCATGTTCAAACTCTGACGACAGTCGTTTGCACAAGATATTTGAAGCCGCTGGTCGCGTTATCCCGATGAGAGGTATCCCGGGGACACGCATGTCCGACATCGCCAAACGGGCCGGTCTCGCAAAGGGAACGCTTTATCTTCGATTTGAGTCAAAAGAGGACCTCCTCACCGCACTTGTTGATGAGGCCATTGATCATATGCGTTCAGGCCCGATGCCAGATACGCGGTCTGGCGAGCCGCTGGTCAAAGCTATTCTTCAACAATTTATTCGCGCATTAGAAACCGAGCGTGTTCGCGTCGCGATTATGATCGTCAAGCATCGTAGCGTTAAGAACCCAGCTCTCATCTATCGGTTCTTCCGGGATTTGTCTTACGGGTTTCAAACTGCGCTGGACCGCGCGCTCGAGACAGAAAAGCCTGTCACATCTATTTTATCGTCAACCTCGCTATTGCGATGGTTGTTCTTGAACTCTGTCTTCTACGCTAATGTGCAGACAACGCGCTGGCTAGAGACTGAAGCTCGCTCCGAGATTTTTGCTCTCGTTGATCACTGCCTCCTCTCTCAATCCCAAACCCTGTGTACATCGTCATGACCCACTATCCGTATTCCACCGCCCGAAACGTTGGACGAGTCCTCCCCTTCGCTCATCTCCAACACTTTATGAGAACGGCCTCCCCTTCCGGTCTCTCTATCATGCGGTGGGACGAGCCCACGATGGCCAACCAGCCACCCCGCCAAAAGCCCCTCACAAGGCGGGCAGTAGAGCAGGTCGCCGTCGTGGGCTTTGCCTTTTCAATGCTGACAGCCTGCTCAAACGCTGGGGCCTCAATGGCGGAGATACTCAATGACAGCGCTGATGGTCGTCCCGTTGAAGCCACATCCATTGAGTCATGGTCTGGGGGTGAAACGCTCTCTTTTGTGGGAACCCTCTCGACACCGGGAACAACCCGCCTCGGCTTCGAGGTTCCGGGCACGGTCCTGACTCTTTTCGGAGATATTGGTGAACGTTTCTCTCGGTCAGATATGATCGCAACCATTGATCCGGCACAGTTTGAACTGGCTATCCAAGAGGCGCGTGCACGTCTCTCCGCTGCAGAAGCAGAGCTTAAAGACGCAGCCCTAGCCTTTGAACGGCGAGAAAAACTGATTGGAACCGGCGCGATCTCGCAAGCGCAATTTGATGCAACTGTCGCGCGACGTGACGCTGCCCAAGCTAACGTTCAGGTCGCACGCACAGCGCTTGAAACCCGCCTCGATCGATTTGCCGACACTGTTTTGCGGGCCCCATTTGACGGAACCGTCATCAGTCGACATGTCGAGGCGGGACAGGTCGTCGGGGCGGGGGCCCCCGTTATAGAGGTCTCGCCTGTCAGCGATTTTCTGGAAGCTGAGGTCAACATCCCCGAAGCGGTCATTGGCCAGTTTAAACTGGGGGTGATTTACTCTGTTTTTGTTCCAGCACTCGGTCAGACTTTTGACGGTACGGTTCTTGAAATCGGAACAGAAGCGCGATCAACACTCTCATTCCCTCTTGTGCTCTCAATTCCGGATACGGACCAGCTCCGCGCTGGCATGGCCGTTGAGTTACAATCCCAGCGAAACGCACTCGGCTCCAACCTTCAGAAAGTCCCAAATACAGCCGTGAGGTCTGATGGGCGGGGGACGCATTACGTCTTTGCTTTGGATGGCCAAGAGAACCGCGCCAAACAGGTGACTGTCCAGCCAGTCAAATTACTCGATCAGTCCTATCTTATTCGTTCGTCTCTGAATGTCGGTGATCGGATTGTCGCTAAAGGGGCCGCTCACGTACTCGACGGCGAAACCCTTCATGTCGTCGACACCCAAGCCACAGAATTCGGGAGCTAGAAAGATGGGGGCTTATTCAATTTGGGCGTTCACACGCCGTAAAGTCGTCTATTTCGTCGTCTTGGCCGCCATGCTTGTGGGTATGGTTCAATATTTTCAGATGCCCGCGCGTGAAGACCCCAACCTAACCATTCGGACGGCAGCCATTGCTGCCATCCATCCCGGTCTTTCCGTTGAGCGAATGGAGCGTTTAGTCGCGCGTCCGCTCGAAGAAGAAATTTCGAAACTGGCAGAGATTGAAGAAGTTCGCACCACGATCTCGGACTCGACTGTTCTGATACAGGTTGACGTTCTATTTGAGTATAAGCGTGACGAACTCGACCAGATTTGGGACGAGCTTGCGGAGGCGATCGAGGCTGCACGTCCAGCCCTCCCAGAGACGATGGGGTCGATCCTGTTAGACGATGAATTTGGGGATGTCGCCGTCATCACAGCGGCGATGACATCAGACGAATTTTCTATCGATGAACTTTACGATTATGCCCAGTTAGTTCGCGACCAAATGCGAACAGTCCCTGGAACGAGACGCGTCGAAATTCTCGGCAATATTGACGAGAAAATCTATGTCACGTTCCGCAATTCAGATCTGCAAGCCGCACAGGTCTCCTTCAATGATATTGCGTCCGCCCTGTCCTCAGAGAACCTTATTTCATCCGGCGGGAGCATTATCACACAAGATAGACGCTTTCCTATTCAACCGACCGGCTTGTTCGATAGTGTAGAGGATGTCCGCGAGACCCTCATCCGCTCGCGCTCACCATCTGGCGAACTCCGTGTCTTCCGGCTCGGCGATCTCGCCGATGTAGAACGAGGGTTTGAGGACCCGGTTTCACAACGGGCCTATTTCAATACGAGCCCTGCCCTTGTGCTCTCCGTGGTCATGGAACCCGACCAAAGCGCGATCAATTATTCCGAAGCGGCCACCGAGAAGTTCAATACGATTATTCAAGGTCTGCCGCGCGGCATTAATGTCGATATGATTACTTACCAAGCCGATCAGGTGAAATCGGCTGTATACGGTGTGACATTCAATGTCTTGCAAACGCTCATTGTCGTTATGGCCGTCGTTGTTATCTTCCTTGGTTTCCGAAGCGGTTTTGTGGTCGGCTCGATCGTTCCGATTGTCATACTTGTGACAGTGGCCATCATGGCGCTCATTGGTATTCCGCTCCAACGCATGTCGCTTGCGACAATCGTGCTCTCGCTCGGCTTGCTTGTTGATAATGGTATTGTTGTCGCGGAATATTTCCAGCGACGCCTTGGTGAGGGGGCTGATCGAAAAGAGGCGATTGGGGAGACTAGTCAGAAATTCGCTTTCCCGCTTCTGCTTTCCATGCTGACGACCATGGTCTTCTTCTTACCGCTCGCCCTCGCCCCGCATGATGCGGGGGAGTATACAGTCTCGATCTCGCAAGTGATCATTATTGCACTTGGGGCGTCTTGGGTGATTGCCTTCACGCTGACGCCGACACTGTGTTACTTTTTTGTCAAAGCACCGACGCAGGAAGAAAAAGACAATCCACGTCTGATTAGACGGTTCTTTATTAGGCTGGAAGACCGTTATGCGGCCACGTTGCGATCGCTCTTCAAAGTATGGCCTCTATTCTTCGGCGTTTTATTTGTCGCCTTTATGGGCGGGTGGTATTTGATTTCTAGTGCCCCAGAGAAATTCTTCCCTGACTCAGACCGGAAACAGATCCTTGTTTATCTAGACCTTCCCGAAGGCAGTTCGACCCACAATACGGACGCAGCCATGCAAACGGTTATGGCAGCGCTTAACAATAAAGAGCGCTATCCCGAGATTGAAAATACGGTCGGCTATGTTGGCTTTGGCGGACCGCGCTTTGTACTTTCACTCGAACCGGTCGAACCTGGGCCCAATGTCGGATTTGCCGTGGCCAATGTCGCGACAACCGAAGCCATGCAGCCTTATATTGACGCGCTTCGGGTCGAGCTGCGCAGCGCACTTCCTGATGCGCTCCTGCGCATCAATAAGATGTTCCTCGGACCGCAAGATCCCAACACGATTCAGATACAAGTCAAAGGGCCAAATGCCG
>JBCBGR010000165.1:0-5938 GCA_038526555.1 Pseudomonadota bacterium | reverse complement strand
TCGGGAAACTGTAAGAAATGACCTGATCATCAGTGAACGGATTGCACATGCGCATCTCTGGGCAGTCTATTTTGGCTGCGCTGGCCCCGCAAGCGTTGCAAGACGGCAAAGATCTCGCGACCTTCCAAGGGCTCGTTGCGCCGGGCAATCCGTTCACTGATGATCAGGTCATTTCTTACAGTTTCCCGAACCTGTTGATCGATCACGCCATGCGTAACCCGCATGTCCCGCCAGGCTTTTGGCGCGGTGTGAACGTCAATCAGAACACGGTTTATCTCGAATGTTTCCTGGATGAGATGGCGCATGCTGCAGGTCGGGATCCGCTCGAATTCCGGTTGGCGCTAATGGAAAATCATCCAAAGAATGCGGCCGTTCTGCAGGCGGCGGCTGACGCTGGCGGTTGGGGTCAGGATGACGGTCTCTCGCGGGGTCTTGCCATGTGTTACTCTTTCGGGTCTTACACGGCGGCCTGTGCCACCGTTTCGGTTGATGATCGCGGACGTCTGAAAATGCACAAAATCGCGGCGGCGACAGATCCCGGATATGTAGTCAATCCGCAGCAAGCCGAAGCCCAAGTGGAAGGCTCCTTTGTCTATGGTCTATCCGCGCTTCTCTACGGCGAAATCAATATTGAGGATGGCGCGGTCGTTGAGAAAAACTTTGATACCTATGGTTCCTTGCGATTGGCCGAGATGCCCGAAGTGGAAACGGTCATCATGCCGTCTGGTGGCTTTTGGGGCGGGGTCGGCGAGCCGACGATTGCTGTGGCTGCGCCTGCCGTCCTGAACGGGATTTTCGCGGCAACGGGCAAGCGTGTCCGCCAACTCCCGATTGGCTTTCAGGATTTGAGAAATATCTAGCGCGGATGATCCGCACTTTCGCTCTTATCCTCAGTCTGGGTCTGGTTGGATGTGGGTCACCTTCATCTGATCTGGACTCAATAAACGAAGTCGCCATATTGGCTGCGACCTGTTCGGGGTGTCACGCTCCGGATGATGCCCAAGCGATTGTCTCGCTGGACGGCTATTCTGTTGATGCGCTCCGGCAGTCGCTTTTGCTCTATCAAACTGACGAAGGAAATTCGGCCATGCACCGCATTGCGCGAGGTTATAGCGCCGATGAGATCGAGCAGATCGCAACCTATCTCGGTGACACGGGTGAAGGGTTATGACGTCCCGTCGTGATGTGCTCGCCGGACTTGGGGCTTTCAGCCTGACAAGTGCCTGGCTGCCTCGTCCGGCCGTTGCGCGCAATCGTGCGTCTATTGCCATTATTGGTGGGGGTTTTGGCGGCGCGAGTGCGGCCATGACTTTGCGGACGGTTCTCCCTGACGCAAAAATCACACTGATTGAGCCAAACCCCACCTATACGGCTTGCCCCTTTTCCAATCTGGTGATCGCAGGTTTGCGCAGTCTGGATCAGCAGGTCTTCTCTTACGACGGGCTGAGGTCTCAAGGCATAGAGGTCGTCGCAACCCGCGCGACAGATGTCGATCCAACCCAGCGCGTGATCGAGACGGAAGCCGGAACGCAAATCTCCTATGACCGTTTGATCCTGTCGCCCGGCGTTGATCTCATCTGGGACGCTATTGAGGGCTATGATCAGTCAGCTACCCAAAGGATGCCGCATGCTTGGAAAGCGGGTTCACAGACCACGCTTTTGCGGGATCAACTCCGCGCGACGGAGGATGGCGGCGTGGTTGTCATGTCGGTGCCAGCCGCGCCCTATCGTTGCCCGCCTGGACCCTATGAACGGGCCAGCCTGATCGCGCATTACCTGAAGACTGAGAAACCCCGCTCGAAACTCATCATCCTCGATGCGAAAGATAGTTTCTCCAAACAGGCCTTGTTCGAAGAGACCTGGGAGACGCTTTACCCGGGCATGATCGACTGGCGACCCGGTTCGTTTGACGGTCGAGTGACGCGAGTTGATGCCAATGCGGGCACGGTCTTCACAGATTTTGAGACGCTCACACCCGCCGTCAGCAATATCATCCCGCCACAACGCGCCGCCGAAATCGCGATGCGGGCTGGCGTGACGGACTCAACGGGGTGGTGCCCAATTAATGCGCAGACGTTCGCCTCGACCTTGCAGCCAAATATTTATGTGATTGGTGACGCGACCATCGCAGCCCCCATGCCGAAATCGGCTTTTGCAGCCAACGCACAAGGCAAGATCTGCGCACTTCAAATAGCGCGGGACCTCGCGGGGTTACCGCCAGCCCCATCAGTCTTGTCCAACACGTGCTATTCCCACGCGGCCCCGGAGGCCGCGTTTTCGATTTCTGGCGTTTACGGCACGGATGGCGGAATATTCTCAAGTCGGGCTGGAGGAACGAGTGATTTGGGTGCGTCCGCAGATATGCGCGCTCGCGAAGCGCTTGAGGCCGTTGATTGGTATAGTGCCGTGACAAAAGAGGCGTTTGGTTAGGTGCGCTCCGCTCTTTTGATAGTGGTAAGTAGCGCGATATTGATCGGTTGCGTTGCGGAAGAGACGCAATCCTTCACAGTGGTTGGCGACGCGATCCCAGTCGCTTTGATCAAGACAGTTGGCGATGCAGAGCGTGGCCAAGCCATTTTTCTGGATCGCGAACGCGGTCACTGCGTCCTGTGCCATGCGGTTGACGGCTTAAACGCGCGCTTTCAGGGAAATGTCGGTCCCGCGCTCAACGGGATCGGGGCACGCTTAAATGAAGGGCAACTCCGCCTCCGTGTCGTGGATTATACGCAGATTGACCCCAATGTGATTATGCCGTCCTACTTTCGTTCAGATAATCTGCACCAAGTCGGTCAGGCGTATGAAGGTCAGACGGTCCTGAGCGCGCAAGAGGTCGAAAATATTGTGGCGTATTTGATGACATTAGACGGAGCCCCCTCATGATGAACCGCCGGGATATGCTGGTGGGGACGGGCGGCGCGATTGCGATAACGCTGCTACCCAAGCCTGCTTCGGCCACGCCGGAGGAGATGCGCATGGCGGTTACGCGTCTCTTCGGGGACCGCCCGATCAATGACGGGCGCGTTTCTCTCAAAACGCCCGCAATTGCTGAGAATGGGAACTCTGTCTCGGTCGACATTCGGGTTGAGAGTCCTATGATAGAAGACGATCATGTCACACAGATCGCGCTGTTTGCCGAAGCCAACCCATTGCCGGACATGATCCATTGTCGCCTCAGTCCCGCCATGGGTGAAGCGCGCCTGGCAAGCCGTGTTCGATTGGGCGATACACAGACAATTACCGCGATTGCGGAAATGTCGGATGGGACGCTCTGGTCAGGGACGGCTGAAACTGTAGTCACCCTCGCCGCCTGTGTTTTGATCAATTAGGGGCGCGCCATGTTTCCAGTTCGCATTGCCTTGCCGAATGCCGCCAAGCGCGGCGACATTATGGAAGTTCGCACGCTGATTCAGCATCCCATGGAAACAGGTCTGCGCCGCGACCAGCGCGGGCGGGCTATTCCCCGCGATATCATCACCCATTTTCAGTGTGAGTATGGGGGTGAGGTCGTGTTTGAGGCTGATTTTTTCCCGGCTGTCGCCGCCAACCCCTTTCTGACTTTTCCTTTGCGAGCCGTTGAAAGTGGCGATGTGATCTTCACCTGGACCCATCAAGACGGTGGCGAGACGGTCGAGACGCGCACTCTAACGGTTGAATGATGGCGGTGCGGGCTCCGCTGATCTTTATGCTTTTCGTGTTGGGCGGCTGTTCGGACACATCTACGAAAACACCAGACTTCGCCGATCGCCCAGACCTTGATCCTAGCGTCAGAGTCTCGGGCTTCACTTTTCTGACTGAAGAAACGCAAGCGCTACAGCAAGATGATTTCGCCAATCCTGGCCAGCTCTGGGTCGATCGCGGTGCGGCCCTGTTTGGGGATGGGGAGGCAGCTTGTTCCTCTTGCCACGAACCAGACGACTTTTCTCATACAGCGACGCAATACCCGCAATGGAATTCCGAGCATGAACGGCTCATCAATCTGGAAGGTCAAATCAACCAATGTCGGACGACCCGACAGGATCAACCCGCACTCGCCTATGAAAGCGATGATCTGCTTGCACTTACGACCTTCGTGGCCACGCAAGCGCGGGGAGATGACATAAATGTCTCGCTCACACCGGAGATGCAATCGGCCTACCAAAGTGGGCGGGATTATTTCTTCACGCGGCGCGGCCAACTGAATCTGGCCTGTTCTCAATGCCATGATGATCAATGGGGGATGCAACTTCGCGGCGACACGATTTCACAAGGCCATAGCAATGGCTTCCCCGCCTATCGCCTCCAATGGGAAACGCTGGGGTCGCTGCATAGGCGCTTGGAAGAATGCGATTTGGGTGTCCGTGCAGAGCCGCGGCCTTTGGGATCAGATGAGTATCTGGCGGTGGAACTTTATCTGGCCATCCGCGCCCAAGGTCTACCGATTGAGACGCCTGCGGTACGGCGTTAGATCAGACTCGCGAAACGCAACAAAAGGCGCGCGGCGACATAAAGGATGAGGATCGCTGTCAGGCGTTTGATCCAATGGGGGTTCAAGCGTTTTGCGCCCAACCAGGACCCAATCTGACCGCCAATCAAGACAGCCGCCACGAGAGGCAAGTAGGGAATGAGGAGATCAAGCGTCCCAGCCTGTCCGAGCTTTTGTAACTGCCCCACAAGCCCGGAGAGTGAGTTGAGCAGAATGAAGAGACTGCAAGCTCCGGCAATCTCACGCTCTGTGCCCCAACGGATGGCGTAAAGAATGGGGGCGAGAAAGATACCGCCTCCAATGCCGACAATGCCGGCAAGGCCTCCAAGACTTGCCCCAATCAGACCGGCGACAATCGGGGACAAGCTGTGGGGTTCTTGACTGACCGCCATAGAGGACTGAACAAACAACATGCGGATTCCCGCAAAGAGGAGAGCGCCGCCGAGTAAGCCAATGAAAACTGTTTCCGAGACAGGCAACCGTCCACCGAACCATGCTGCCGGAATTGACGTGATCAGAAAGGGTGTCAGAGCGCGAGCGCGCAACACACCCTCGCGATGAAAGCGCCAGCAGCCGCCTGTCACCACAACGATGTTACAGGTCAGCGCTATAATCGGCAGAATGAGAAAGTCGGTGCCGACCAAAACCAGCAGCGCTGTGTAGGTCGACCCGCCACCAAATCCGACACTCGCATAGAGTAGGGCGGTAAGGGCAAAGAGTGCAATGAGGCCGAGCTTCATCGCACCCTCTTCACTTTGCGACTTCGCCCAAATGGCGCATAAAGACTGTGTTGACGAAGGACACGTGCATGACGATCCCCGAACCCTCTCTCCGGCTTGATTTTGGAAAGCACCGGGTGGGTCCCGGAAAAATTGCACTGTTGGAAGCGATTATTGAGACAGGGTCCATTCGGGCTGCGGCCTCTGCCTTGGGCGTCTCTTACCCAAAGTCGTCGCGTCTGATCAAAGAGCTGAACGAGACCTTTGATGGTCCGATTGTTGTCACGCGCGCGGGAGGATCTGATCGTGGCGGGGCGTCTGTGACACCGTTTGGCGAGCGTTTGATAACTGCTTACCGGGCCGCTGAAGTTGCTGTGCAAGACACCGTTTCGGGCTACTTTTCTTGACTGACGTTTTAACTGGCCCATTGCCCCGCTATTAATGGCTGTATATAGCGGCATCAATGGCATTTCTTGGGCCGCAAAATCTGTTCGAACACCCGCTTGATGTGTTGGCTGATATGGCCGGCGCGCGAGAAAACCGTGCCTTGTGTATTGTCACCGAGACGGTCGGGGGCGGTGTGCGCGCACCCAGCACCCTCATGAGTGTTGGACCGGATGGCGATTGCCGGGGCTATGTTTCTGGCGGCTGCATTGACGCCGATGTCGCCTTTCAAGCAGTCGAAGCGCTGCAAGACGGAAAGCAGCGGCGTCTTCACTATGGGCTGGGTTCAGCGGTGGCAGCAAGAGGTCTGCCA
>JBCBGR010000164.1:0-6064 GCA_038526555.1 Pseudomonadota bacterium | reverse complement strand
GAGGCGTAACGCACTTCGAGCGAGGTCTGCTCAAAGTCTTCATGATCATCAATACGCTGTTTGCGCTGACGGCTGGCGGATGTGCGGCGGGCGACCCGACAATGGATGCCGGAACAGCCTTTGCCTGCGCGACTAATAGCGCCGTTGCGCAAACAGCGTATTGATGTTCGCGTAAGTCAGACCACTCGCGATCAGATCATTGTTGAGGTAGAAAGCCCCGACAATATAATCGAGAGGCCCGCCCGTATCTGAGGCGTAACGCACTTCGAGCGAGGTCTGCTCAAAGTCTTCATTATCATCAAAGCGCAGCAGGGCGATCGGCGCGGTATCGGCATCAATGTCGCGCATATATTCATAGTTTGAATAGGCGGCGATCGCGGTCAGTTCGCCGCCCGCCGCAAAATCGTGGACGAGGGTGGCGCTAAGCTCTTCCGTATGGCCTTCAAAGAGTTGGAGCGTGCCGAAATCTAGCACAGGATCAACTTGCCCCGTTATCAAATCGACATTGCTGGAATTGATCGAATAATCCGGCCTGTCTTCAACACCCAGCGGCGCAAACGGTCCAGCGACAACGTGCTCAAATGGCGCGCCATTCGAATCGAACTCGCCATATTCATATTTCAGCGACAGCAAGGTGGACGGTGTGACATCCCACTCCAGCGATCCGCGAATACCATATTCTTCAAGGTCCGGATAATCATCACCGCTCAGCCCATTCTCGACCCATCCTTTTTCCTGATCGCGGGTCTGGAAGGCGACACGCGCCCTCACTGTGTCCGAGAGGGGTCCTGACAGAAATCCGTTTAGCGTCACGGACTCCAGCGTAAAATCATAATTGGCTTCAAACAGACCTTCAAATTCATCCGTTGGTTTGGCTGAAGTGATGTTCAGCGCGCCCGCAATCGTGTTTTTGCCAAACAGCGTGCCTTGAGGTCCGCGCAAAACCTCAACAGCTTCAACGTCAAGGAAAGCAAAACGGCTTTGCACGCCCCGGCCCCGGTAGATGCCGTCGACAAATGTCCCAACGGATTGCTCAAACCCAGCCTGTTCCCCCGATCCAACGCCGCGAATACTGATACGGTCAGAAATCACATCCTGATTAATTTGCAGATTGGGCACAAAGGTGGAGAGTTCATCCAAACGTCCAATGCGGGCTTGCTGGATTTGTGCGCCAGACACCGCCGTGATCGAGATCGGGACATCTTGAAGGTTTTCGCTACGTTTTTGAGACGTGACAATGATCTCATCGAGCACCACGTCATTATCTGAAGTCTGAGCAAAGGCGAAGCCCGGAGTGGTCGCAACGAAGGCCGCAGATCCGATTAAAATAGCTTTCAGCGATGAATTGCGAGTGCTTGATATCTGTGTCCCCATGAGGTGACCTTTCCCCGGCACCAGCTTGCAAGGGACAAGGCTTCTCTGGTGTTCGTCGCATGGTTCAGCCGTGAATTCATCACTGACTATTTCCCCTTGTTGATTGTGTCTTTAAGACATCTTTGACTTGGGACTTATTTTTAATAGTGCGAACTGTCAAGATATTCAGTTTGCTCAGTGGGTCGGTCCCAGAACCTCATCAGACGGTCAGGCCCAAAGCTTAATCAACCGCAGGACTTCACTGATCGGAGCAACCGACCATCGTCAGATCTTCGTGCGCGAACGGACTGCGTGCGTTTTTCTTCTATCGGATCAAGTCAGTCGATTACGAACGGTTCGAGTTGGTGTGGGAACTTTCAGACCTTGCCCAAAGAAACTTCAACCTGCGTGAAGCCTTCTGCGTGCTGCTTCGATTGAGATTGGGTCATCAAACTTACTCCGATCAAGACCGGAATATGAACCAGAAGGCCCAGAAAACCTTCATGAAGGTCAAAGGGACGGAGATCGAACCCGAAATAACCGGATAGGAAAAAGCCTGCGGCTGTGAGCGAGCCAGCGGCGAAACCCGCAATAACACCCGTCGTTGTTGCCCTTGACCAATAGAGCGCCGCGACAATGGGCGGGGCGAGCTGGCAGATAATCCCATAGGAGGTAAGCAGAAGCACCACGAGAGAGACCGTTTCGCTAATGGCAAAGAGGTAAGCCACAGCTCCAATCAAGAGCACAAAAATTTGGATCAGACGGCGGCTCTGTTGATCCTCCAGCTTTTTGACAGGACGGATGCCGTCCTCGACCGTCACGGACGCCGCCGCATGCATGAGCGAGTCCCCCGTCGACATGGACGCTGACAGCGCGCCCGCGCAGAAGAGACCGACAATGATCGCTGGGAGGTCTGTGTTGAGGATCATGAAGGGCAAAATGAAATCAGACGATGGTGGCTTTTCCGGATAGAGCACACCTGCAAAACCAATCAGGAAGACCGGAATCAGAAAGAGCTGAAAGGTCGGGAAGAGCACGACCGTCTTTCGCAGCGTATTGTCTGATCGCGCGGTGAAGGCTTTCATGAAGAGATGCGGCCACATCATTAGACCAACCGCTGAGACGATAATCGCGCTGGAATAACCGCCCCAAGACCAGGGCTCGCCTGTCGCGGTAAGGCCTGGGATCGATAAGAGTTCAGGGCGTTGCTCCATGATTTGAGAAAACATCTCCCCGACCCCGCCATAGAGCGAGATTGGCAGGTAAAGGCCTAAAGACCAGGCAATTGTCAGCATGAATATGCCTTGGAACGTGTTGGTCCATCCAACGGCGGCCACACCGGAAAACAGCACGTAAATGGTCACAATCCCGTAGGCCACGGCTGCGCCTGCCCAGAGCGGGACGTTCCCATCGGTCACCGCCTCAATCACGATGCCCGCGCCGCGCATCTGCAACGTGATGTAAGGGATGAACGCCAGCAGGGTGAGCGTCGCAATCATGATGGACAGCGCGCGGGATGGAAAACGACCACAAATCAGCTGGGCTTGAGTTACATAGCCATACTTCCGACCCAGCGCCGCCGCTTTAGGGCCAATGAAAAAGTAAGGCACAATGCCCAGTACACCGTAGCAGAGAATGTAGAAGGCCGCTGCGCCACGGCTATAAGCCCAACCCGGCCCGCCGAGAAAGGCAAAGGCGGAGAAGACCGACGCGCCCAGTACAAAATACATAACGAGCAGACCAAAGTCCCGATCGCCTGCGACATAGCCTTGCACACTCTTCGAGGCGCGCCGCCCAGAGAACAGGCCAATCGCCAGCGTGACCCCAAGATAAAGCGCGATGATAATCGCAATGACTTGCCAGCGTTCCATGAGACTATTTCGTCTTCGGGCGCTGTTCGCTGAAATAAAGCGCGGTCAGCAGAGCGATGGCAATTGTGATCAAGGCCGCAATAAAGAAGAGATTGAACGGGAGTCCTAAAATGAAAGGCTCGACATCATTCACCAAAGTCGCCCCCGGCCATGTCGTCATCGCCAGAAAGAACAACACATATGCGGCAACGATCCATCTGATGGCTTGGACGCTCAAACTACGAACCACTCACGAATGCTATTGTCGGTCTAATCATAGCGAAACCTTCATCCCTCATCACGTGACTGTCAACAGCCTCTGCCGACCGGGACAAGACGCCACCTTTGAAACGGGCGGGTCCATCACCAATTCGACAGTATGACAGGAACGCCCGATATCGAAGTCTTCTATGATGGCGAGTGCCCGATCTGCCGATTTGAGGTGAAGCTCTACCGGCGGATCGATGAGGCCACGCGGATCCGGTGGACGGATATTGGTGATTTAGAGATCGCTGACTTGCCAAAAGATAAGTCGCGGGACGAGCTGCTGGGGCGGTTTCATGTTCGGGATATTCGATACGGCGCGCAGTCTGATTGGTTCATTGGCGTCGATGCTTTTGCACGGATTTGGACAGTTCTGCCCGGCTTTCGCCACTTCGCATTTTTATTCGAGGTTCCCGGCATCAGGCAGTTGGCAATGGGCGGCTATCGGGTCTTTCTCGCTTGGCAGAAATGGCATCGCAGCAGACGGGCGCACGCCTAGTAAGCATACTCGAACTGGCGGGCGAGCGGGAGCTGATGCGGGGCAGGACCTGCATTCTGTCCAGGTGAGATCTGACGTAGCAAGCCGCTGAGCGTTTGTTCGTCAAACTTCATGCGCAGCTTCATGAACAGGCCATTGCGGCGCATTTCAGCATCGGCGAAATCGGGATCATCAAACCCTTCAAGATTATAGCCGACACTCAGCCACATATTCTCCGCCGGCGTCACGCCGAGACTTGGGCCATAGCTCCAGCTGCGGTTACCCTCATCATCAAAGAGAACAGACCCGGCAAAACCGACGTCCAGTGTCGGCGAGATGTCATAGCGTGTTTCCAAACCGACCAGATTGACCAAAGCGTCATGCCGGCCAAAGTTGAGGTCTTCGCGCACATATTTGATCCCATGGTTCACGGACAGCTCAGCCCGGTCGCCGATTAAAGTATTGGCAGCGAGGTTATTGACCCATTTGGTGCGCGTCCCTTGCGTATCACCTGACAAATGGCCGAAATCGGTGCGGTTCAGGATGGCGAGGCGGCCCCCTTCTGGGCGCCAGGCAAAGGCAAGGCGCACATCAATCTGCTCGCGCACATCGCCTTGATCCGGATTGAGCCAAGCGGCCCGCGTTGTGCCCGCAATTGAGAGCTCGTCATTCAGATCACGCGCGACGGACGCTGTCAGAATATAGCTATCCTCTTGTGTGGACTGACGCATCTCGCCCCGAATGGAGGCGACCATAAGCTCATCGCGATAAGACAGACCTGCATAGGCGGCTCCAAAATCTTCGTTGGTTTCCAGCGCAGACACAGCCGCATCAGGGGCGACTTGAATAAACTCATTTCCGACACCCATGGAGCGCGCAAAGATCCGGCGACTGCGGATACCGGCGGAAGCCGCCCAGCGCTCTGACAGTTGCAGCTCCTGATCCAGCGACAGAGTCCCACCCAAACGACGCGCAGAGGCATCATCAACAAGGTCAGAGGCCGCTGTAATCATCGCCCCACTCCACGGACGCACGGTGAAGCCCACAGCCGTATTGCTGCCAGAGGTCAAACCCGTTTCAAAAAACTCATGTCGGATGTTGAGCGTCGCGTAAGTGCCTAATTGCTTGTCCAAGCCGACGATCGTGCGTTCTGGCAGATCAGACACTTCATTATTGTCCGAAATGGGTTGTTCGCGGCTCGCGATCAGCGTCAGACCCAGACGCGGGATCGTATAGTTGGCGCGGACCAACGCCAGAAGGGATTGTCTGACCCCAGCACCGACACCGACGAGGCGATCCCGCGCGGCGCGCAGACCCGCGCTCAAGGTCAAGCGGTCCGTGCGCTGTGTGACAGTCACTTCGCCCGCTTCGCGGTTGCTGCCATTGGTGAGGTTGTCCTCACGATAGACAGAGGCTTCCAGGCTCCGTGTGGCCCGGCGGGCCGAGTCTTGTGTCGTATATTCAGACAGCTGGATTGAGCCGCGCAGGCCATAGCGACGGATAGAATTGGTGTTTGAGTTGGTCTGTCCCAGCCCAAAACCGGCTTGCTCTTCCCGGAAATAGGCCTCGCCTGAGAGGCGGCGGCTTGTATGCGTCAGCTCAACCAGCTTAGCGTCCGCACTGCCGGGCTGCGCCGCATCATCAGAAATGGCATATTCCATCCGGAGCTGCGTGCCTTCATCAATCTGAACCAGTGCATCGACAGCCGCCAACCGCTTGAGTGATCCAGCAGCGAGCGCGCTTCCCTCTTCAGAAATCAGGTTGGTTCCCACACGCAGACGGCCGTCGAGTAAAGTTGCTTGCAGCCGCCCGCCGATCGTTAAATTGCGTTCTGTTTCTTCGCTCGTTTCGTAATCCACAACGATCACATTCGGATTGAAATTGGCATCGCTCAGCGCGACGGGGAAGTTGAAGATCAGACGCCCGGTCAGATAGTCAATCGTGTAATCCCGGAAGCGAGTGAGTTCGCGACGTTCGAGAACAACGTCCGCACGCACGCGGTCGCGCGTTTCGACAATGACAAGTTCGGATTGCGCCAGAATATTTGTATTCGATAGCTGATAAGGCCCGGATGTCCCGTCAGCCGCCAGCTCGTCCTTGGCAAAGCCCTGATTGGTCT
>JBCBGR010000163.1:0-6084 GCA_038526555.1 Pseudomonadota bacterium | reverse complement strand
AACGCGCCTCGCCGACAGCCTCGAACAAGCTCTCACCGCCAGACAATGATCCTGATCCACGTCCTAAAGTCAGATAGTCTAATCCAACGGCATTGAGGAATTTTAAGCGATCCGTGATTTCTTTCAGGATGCGCTCAGCAATTTCCATATCCTTGGCGGATAGAGTCGTTTTCAAGCTCTCGAAATGCTCCAGCGCTTTGGCAATGCTCATCTCACCCGGCTCGGCGATATCCATCCCACCAACACGCACAGACAGAGCTTCAGGCTTTAAGCGTTTTCCGTTACAGGCCGTGCAAACACTATTGGACATATATTTGCCCAACTCCTCACGGACCCATGTGCTCTCCGTCTCACGGTAGCGACGTTCCAGGTTGGGGAGGACACCTTCAAACGGCTTCTTTGTCTTATAGGTCCGCTTGCCGTCCTTATACTCAAACTGAATCGCGGTGCCTTTGGTGCCGTAGAGAATGACGTCTTGGGATTTGCTGTTGAGCTCCCGAAACGGCGTGGAGGTCGAAAATCCATAATGATCGGCAAGGGCTTTGAGGGTTTGCCCATAGAGTGAAGAGGGTGTTTTGCTCCAGGGTGCAATCGCGCCGCCTGCGAGTGAGCGGCTATCATCCGGGATGATCAAATCGGGATCGAATTTGAGTTCCTGACCGAGACCGTCACAGCTCGGACAGGCCCCTTGTGGGCTGTTGAAGGAGAAGAGGCGCGGTTCGATTTCGGCCAATGTGAAACCGGAGACGGGACAGGCAAACTTCTCTGAAAAGAGCAGGCGTTGATCAGGATTGTCCGCTTGCTCAGCGACAGCCAAGCCATCGGCCAGCTGTAGAGCTTGTTCGAGGCTGTCGGCGAGGCGCGTTTCCACGCCTTCACGCACGACGACACGGTCAACGACAACATCAATGTCCTGCTTAAACTTTTTATCGAGCTCTGGAGCTTCTTCCAGCCGGACAATTTCGCCATTGATTTTGGCGCGCTGGTAGCCCGCTTTCATCCATTCCGCGATTTCCTTACGAAACTCGCCTTTTCTGTTCCGGACAACAGGAGCGAGCAGGTAGAGCTTTGTGCCTTCCGGCATCGCCATGATCAGGTCGACCATTTGGCTGACGGTTTGACTTTCAATCGGGAGGCCTGTCGCGGGCGAGTAGGGGACGCCAACCCGCGCCCAGAGGAGACGCATATAGTCATAAATCTCTGTGACCGTGCCGACAGTGGAGCGCGGGTTCTTGCTGGTGGTTTTCTGTTCAATCGAAATGGCCGGGGAGAGGCCTTCGATGGAATCAACGTCTGGCTTGCCCTGTAATTCGAGGAACTGGCGCGCGTAAGCGGAGAGGCTCTCCACATAGCGCCGCTGGCCTTCCGCATAAATCGTGTCGAAAGCGAGCGAAGATTTGCCGGAACCCGACAGGCCCGTGATCACCACGAGTTTATCACGCGGCATATCAATATCGACATCTTTGAGATTATGCTCTCGGGCGCCGCGAACCTCGATATTCTTCAGCATGGGCATAAACGCTCAATCCGTAAAAGAGGCCTGACTTGCCAGGCGCGATAAGAGAACATATATAGAACAAACGCGCTATCCGATCATTTGAGTCGCGGCAAGTCGTTCCGTTTCTGTCCGATGGTTTTGTTACGATTTAGCAGATGGGTCGATGTCTAGTAAATGCAATGTGATCCACAGGATTGCGCTTTGTGACCGATGACCCCGCCTCACAAGAGTGCCAGTAGCGTGAAACAACCGCCCGCGGGGCCAGTCCAACGCTTAACGGACCCCGCGCACTTTAAGGAGAATGATTATGGCTGGTTCAGTGAACAAAGTAATCCTCGTCGGCAATTTGGGTGCCGACCCGGAAGTCCGCACATTTGGTAATGGCGGCAAGGTTGCCAAGCTCCGCATGGCGACGTCCGAGAGCTGGAAAGACCGTCAAAGTGGGGAACGCCGCGAAAAGACCGAATGGCACACGGTCGAAGTCTTCGGTGAAGGCCTCGTTGGCGTCATCGAGCGTTACGTCAATAAAGGCTCCAAGCTATACATCGAAGGTCAACTGACGACCGAAAAATGGCAAGATCGTGATGGCAATGATCGCTACACGACCAAGGTCAAAGTGGCAGGCCCGAACAGCAATCTGACCATGCTGGATGGCCGCAGTGCTGGCGGTGGAGGCGGCGGAAACTATGGTGGTGGCTCCCGCAATGTGGGGAATGATTATAATCAGGACCGTGGCTATGGTGGCGGCGGGTCCCGATCCGCGTCTGACATGGGCGGTCCGAAACAGGACTTTGATCTTGATGATGAGATACCGTTTTAGAGATTAGCCGCCTTCGGGCGGCTTTTTTATTGGCAGGAAAACCGCGGTCAAATGTGTTATAGCGATCTGACTAAACAAAAGGGGAGAGACGTATGGCGGTTCAAGGGAACTATATAGACGGCTTTGTGCTGGCGATTCCAGAGACGTCGAAAGACGAGTATCGCGGACAAGCGGAAGCCTTCGCGCGGGTCATGAAAAAGTACGGCATGCTTGATTATGTCGAGTGCTGGCAGGATGATGTGCCCGAAGGCAAGGTCAATTCGTTCCACACAGCGGTCATGCGCAAGGAAGGCGAGATTGTCGTTTTTTCCTTCTGCACCTGGCCCGATAAGGACACACGCGACAAGGGATGGGACGCGGGGATGGCGGACCCAGAACTCTCAGGCATGGATCCGTCCCAAAACTCGTGGGACGGGATGCGGATGATCTGGGGCGGATTTACGCCCTTCATCAACATCTAAGCTGAAGGTAAGGACCGAAATCGGTCCCTTCGATATTTAGAGTGAGATCTTTCTGCGCACGAGGGCGTCATAATCAGCGGCGAGTTCCTTGATAATGTCGCCGACTTGGTAATGCATGCCTTGAATTTCGCGAACGGGCGTAACCTCAGCGGCTGTGCCCACAACGAAGCAGCCTTCGAAATGCGGAAGCTCTGACGGGTAAATGTCGCGCTGGTGAACCGTGATCCCCCGCTTTTTGGCCAGCTTGATCACTGTGTCGTAAGTGATGCCTTCCAGTAGAATATCGTTGGTTGGCGTATGCAATTCGCCATCTCTAACAAAGAATATATGCGCCCCTGTACATTCGGCGACGCGTCCGCGGTGATCATACATCAGAGCATCATCCCAACCTTGCGCAGCGGCCTTATCCTTGGACAATGTGCAGATCATGTAGAGACCCGCACCCTTGGCTTTGCAGGGGATTGTGTCCGGGGCGGGGCGTTTCCAGTCCGAGATCATCAGGCGAATGCCTTTCATCTTGTCCGGGAAATAATTGCCCCAATGCCAGCAGGCGATGGCGAGATGAATCTGGTTGTTCTTGGACGCAACGCCCATCATTTCACTGCCGCGCCACGCGAGAGGACGCACATAAGCATCGCCCAGTCCAGACTTGGCCAAGGCTTCACGACAGGCATCATCGATTTGCTCGACCGTGTAGGGGATTTCATAGCCCAAATGCTTGGCGGAATTGACCAGGCGCTGGGAATGATCCGTCAGACGGAAAATCTCTCCCTCATAGGCGCGGTCCCCTTCGAATACGCCGGAACCATAATGCAATGAATGTGTCAGGACGTGGACTTTCGCGTCACGCCAGTTCACAAACTCACCGTCCATCCAGATATATCCATCGCGGTCGTGATACGGCTTTTCGAGCATTTTGCCTCTCCTCTTTTGCTTTCTCTGGCAAAGGCTTAGTTATCGTGACGCAATCTTATCTTGGAGGGGGGCAAGTCAACCGTCATAAGGGCGCAAAAGAGGATTATTTTGGACACGCAAGCCACATATCTCGACCGCAGCGATACACATGTTTTGGTCATCGACGATGATGACCGGATACGGGACCTGCTTGCACGCTATCTGGGACGGGCTGGATACCGGGTTTCAACGGCCCGAGATGCCGCGGACGCCCGCGCCAAAATGGCCGGGATCTCTTATGATCTGCTGATTGTAGACGTCATGATGCCAGGCGAAGACGGGGTGAGCCTTGTCGCCGATCTGCGTAACCTGATCGATATTCCCATGATCCTGCTCACGGCACTTGGCGATCCAGCGCATCGTATTCGCGGTCTGAAGGCCGGGGCCGATGACTACCTGCCCAAGCCGTTTGAGCCAGAAGAATTGCTTCTGCGCATGGATGCGATATTCCGAAGAACAGGGCGTAAAACGGTTAGTGACAAAGTTGTCTTTGGGGAGTTTGTCTACGATCTTCGAACGCAAGTTCTGAGCCGTTCTGGAAACCATGTCCGCCTGACGACCAGTGAGGTTGCACTACTCGATTTGTTGGCCCGCCAAGGCGGCGGAACAGTTTCACGTTATGTCTTATCAGAGAACGTCAATGGCGAAAGTGAACGGGCGGTCGATGTGCAAATGACGCGTCTTCGCAGGAAGCTCGAAGATAATCCGTCTGAGCCGCAATATCTCCTGACGGTGCGGGGAAAAGGCTATCGTCTCGTCGCGGAGCCACAGCCGGGTGGGTAGCCTCACCAAATTACTCAGACAGCTGACGCCGAAGTCGATCTTCGGGCGGAGTGTTTTGATTATCATTCTGCCGATTATCATCATGCAGACAATCGTCGCCTATATCTTTTTCAACGCCCACTGGGCGACAGTGACCGCGAACCTGACCCAATCTGTGGCCGCGAGTGTGGCCGTCGCGACGGAGCTTTATGACCGCGATCCGTCCGAGCAAAGCGCGGAAGCCTTAGACGATCTTCTCCGTCCGGATATGCAGCTCTCTATCCGGCTCAAACCCGGTGAAACGCTCCCAACAACACGCAGACGGAACATCTTCTCGGCGCTGGATCAATCGATTGGGCGTGCGCTGTCCAATGCGATCGATAATCCTTTCTGGTTTGATACAACACGCTATCCCAACCACATTGATATCCGCGTTCAAGTCGATGAAGGAGTGCTCCAGTTCTACGCGGCCAGAGATAGGGTTTTCGCACCGACAGGGTTTGTGTTTATCTTCTGGTTGATTACGGCGACGATCCTGCTGACGCTCGTGTCTGTGCTTTACATTCGACGCCAAAGCATTCCGATCCGCGAACTGGCCGATGCGGCTGATGCCTTTGGTAAAGGCCAAGACATTGGCTCCTATAAGCCTCATGGCGCTGTCGAAGTCCGCCGGGCGGGTCAGTCCTTCTTGAAAATGCGCCAACGAATTCGCCGCCATATTGATCAGCGGACAATGATGCTAGCAGGCGTGAGTCATGACCTCAGAACGCCGCTGACACGCTTGAAGCTCGCCCTTCCTATGGCGGAAACCCCAGAAGATATAGCCGCGGCAAAGCGTGATCTGGATGAGATGGAAGCGATGCTCTCCGGTTATTTGGATTTCGCCCGGGGTGCAGGCGAGGGAACGGCAGAATACCTGCCTTTGGATGAATTCATAAACGCCATCGCTAAAGATGAAGCTGTGGAGGTGAGTATTGATGAGCTGTCAGTCATCGAAGCACGACCGCAACAACTCCGTCGTGCAGTCGTCAATTTGATCCAGAATGCGCGTAAATATGCGGGTGAACCTACCGTGTCCGTCGAGACGACGGACGATTATGTCTTCATCCATGTCGATGATGCGGGCGAGGGCATCCCACTCGCGCAACGCGAAGACGTGATGCGACCTTTCTCACGGATGGATGATGCCCGCACGCAAAATGTCGAAGGTGTAGGGCTGGGCCTCGCGGTAACGCGAGACATTGCGCAGACCCATGGTGGGCGTCTTCGGTTGGATAGCAGTCCGCAAGGCGGGTTGAGGGCGACAATCCAACTCCCGCGCTAAAGCGACAATTGTTCAGCGCGTGTCTTTGCAGCCTGAGCGGCCTTTCCCATCAATGCAGCCAACCCATCAGACGCCATCAACACGTCCAAAGCCGCTTGTGTAGTTCCGTTCGGGGAGGTCACGGCTTTGCGGAGGTCTGCAGCAGATTGGTCCGAGGTTTCAAGGAGTCCGCTAGCCCCTATGATCGTTGCGCGGGCGAGTTCTGTGGCGGTTTCTTTGGACAGTCCAACAGAGACACCCGCTTGGGCTAAAGCTTCGCAAAGAT
>JBCBGR010000162.1:0-6091 GCA_038526555.1 Pseudomonadota bacterium | reverse complement strand
ACGACGGGTGGTGCGGTTTTGGTAAACACCACCCGTCGTGTTCCGACCAAAAAGCAGACCTTGCGGGCCGCGAAGGACTTCGACAGACTCCAGGTCGAAGATGTCGAACACAACACCCGTATTGACGCCGAGATAGATGCCGTCGACAAAGACACCGACTGTCGGGTCAATGGAGGGGATGGAGCTGTTCACGCCTAGACCGCGGATGGAGAAGTTCGCTGTCCCGCGTGTCGTACCAATATCGTCCAGCTGGACATTCGGCGCTGCAAAGGCGAGCTGTTCGAGATCACGCACTTTAAGCGCTTCAAGCGTGTCGCTATTGAGGGCCGTCACTGCGACCGCGACGTCTTGAACCGTCTCAACATCAGCACTTTTTGTCGCTGTGGTGACAACTTCGTCCATGAAGACATCTGAGGCGGATTGCGCCATGGCAACAGACGCTGAACCGAGCGCTGTGATGAGGGCGAGCATGCTGGCGCGTGCAAGAGGGGTACGTGACATAAAGTTAATCTCCCGAACTTATGTTATGAATTATTGGCCGCTCATTAGACGGCGCACCTGCACGTTGACAGGGGCAATCTGCCGCATTCTGAGCAGGCCATGACGCTTTTTGGGTCATCCGTTGCGAAAATAGCACACATTCAGGTCGCAACCGGAACGAGATGTCCTGCGACGCGCTTTCGCTTTGACTCTCGCAAAAAAGAGCAAGGCCCAGACAGCTTCCTCTTGAAACCCTTAACGATCTGCGCCAATGGAGCTTCATCGCGAAGGGAAGCGCTGTATCTTTGGGGACTGTTTCAAAGCAACAGCGGCCAACTTCACACATCGCGAGGGGAAGCGTCTGGACGCTGGATCACGGGGAAAATCCCGGAACAGCGCCTCAGGCGGCCAACTTCAGACACGAACACCGCTGGGATGCGGGGAAACTGAGGGAGACCCGACCTCAAGGGAGACTTGGGAAAAGGTCGGGACCAAAAATCAATGACACTCTATCTTATTATCGGCGCGGCGTTGCTCGCTGTGCTTTACGGGGTCGTGACCCGTGCCAGCCTGATGAAGGCCAGCACCGGAAACGAGCGCATGAATGAGATCGCCGGTGCGATTCAGGAAGGCGCGAAAGCTTATTTGAACAAACAGTATAAAACGATTGCGATTGTCGGCGTTGTCGTCACCATCGTTCTGTTTGCACTCTTCCAGAACCTGATCGCGCCCGTTGGCTTCGTCATCGGTGCGGTTTTGTCCGGAATTGCGGGTTATGTCGGCATGCTCGTCTCTGTTCAGGCGAATGTCCGCACAACCGAAGCGTCGCGCACATCGCTGGGCGCAGGTCTGAACGTCGCCTTTAAAGCCGGCGCGATCACAGGCATGCTCGTGGCAGGCCTCGCTCTGCTCGGCCTCGCCGTCTACTATCTGATCCTGACAGGTCCAATGGGCGCTGACGAACGCGGCGTGATTGACGGGCTGGTAAGCCTCTCACTCGGTGCGTCACTGATTTCTGTTTTTGCACGTCTCGGCGGAGGTATCTTTACCAAAGGCGCTGACGTCGGCGGTGACCTTGTCGGTAAAGTCGAAGCAGGCATCCCAGAAGATGATCCGCGCAACCCAGCGACCATTGCGGACAATGTCGGTGACAATGTCGGTGACTGTGCGGGCATGGCGGCTGATCTGTTCGAGACTTACGTCGTGACAATCGCGGCGACTATGGTGCTCGGCTCCATCATCTTTGCCGGTGTGGGCGTTCTCGCGCTTTACCCCATGGCGATTGGCGCGGCCTGTATCGTAACCTCGATTGCAGGTACATTTTTTGTCCGTCTCTCCAAAGGTTCTGAAAATGTGATGGGTGCCTTGTACAAAGGCCTGATCGCGACAGGAGTCCTGTCCATCGCTGCCATTGCAGGCGTCACCCACTATGTTCTCGGTGGCTTTGGTGAAGTTGCTGGCACACCGTTCTCTGGCATGGACCTCTTCTGGTGCTCCGTGGTCGGCCTCGTGATTACGGGTCTGATCGTGATGATCACTGAATATTACACGGGTACAAAGTTCCGTCCGGTGAAGTCTGTGGCGGCAGCCTCAGAGTCGGGTCACGGCACGAACGTGATTGCCGGTCTGGCAGTATCCATGGAAGCGACCGCGATCCCAGCCCTGATCATTGTTGCTGGTATCATCATCACATTCAGCCTCGCAGGCCTCTACGGTATCGCGATCGCTGTGACCGCCATGCTCGGCGTTGCGGGTATGATCGTCGCGCTCGACGCTTTCGGTCCCGTGACAGATAATGCAGGCGGTATCGCTGAAATGTCCGAACTCGATCCAGAAGTTCGCAATACGACGGACACACTGGACGCCGTTGGCAACACGACGAAAGCCGTCACAAAGGGCTATGCGATTGGGTCTGCGGGCCTCGGTGCGCTCGTCCTATTCGCGGCATACTATCAGGATATCCTGTATTTCAGCGCGCAAGAGGGTAATCCGCTCTCTGGCGTGACTGTGAATTTCAGCCTCGACAATCCTTACGTGATCGTTGGTCTGTTTGTTGGTGGTCTATTGCCTTACCTGTTCGGTGCTTGGTCCATGCAATCCGTCGGCCGTGCTGCCGGCGCTATCGTAGAAGAAGTCCGTCGTCAGTTTAAAGCTGATCCCGGCATCATGAAGGGCACATCCCGTCCGGATTATGCCAAGGCGGTTGACCTGCTGACGGGTGCGGCGATCAAGGAAATGATCAAGCCATCACTCCTGCCGATCTTTGCGCCCATCGTGACGTACTTCGCGATCTACTTCATCGCAGGCACGAGCCAAGCGCTTGCCGCTGTTGGTGCGATGCTCATGGGTGTGATTGTAACCGGTCTCTTCTTAGCCTTGTCCATGACTGCCGGTGGTGGCGCTTGGGATAATGCCAAGAAGTATATCGAAGACGGTAATCATGGCGGTAAGGGCTCAGAGGCGCACAAAGCATCTGTGACCGGCGACACCGTCGGTGATCCTTACAAGGACACAGCGGGTCCTGCTGTGAACCCGATGATCAAGATCACAAACATCATCGCGCTTCTGCTCCTCGCGGTCATCGCGCACTAAGCAAAAGCGAGATTGCTAAAAAAGAAAGCCCCGCTTCGGCGGGGTTTTTTATTGGGCCTTTGGAGTGTTTATTCCCGACGGGCGATCGCCGCCTCATCCGTTGTTTCAACACTCACAGACGCTGGAAACGTCACTCTCTCGCTCCAGATCCTCAACTCACCATCGCTCTCAATTCTAATATCATCCTCGAACACGGCATTCGTCCCGTCAGGATACCAAATGACAAGACGGTCCAATTCACCCGCATTGATGGTGGCATTGTGAAATGTCCCAGACTCGACCCGGTCTTCACCAAACTCAAATTCCACAAAACTCAAGGCGGCAACACCTTCGTCCGCGCTCGGCAAAACACCCTCGCCATCATGGAGACGATAGACCCTCCGGCCTTTGGCGACGAACTCTTCAGAGGAGAGCGTGCCGGAGCCATCTAAATCCAAAACCCGCAGAACCCCGTTCGGCGAGCCATCCCTTTCAGGAGGGAGGCCATACTCATCCACACTCAGTTCGCCATCCTGATTAAGGTCCCTCAAGGCGAAAAGCGTTTCATCTGAAGGGATTGTCCGGAGGTAAGCAGGCGACATGACGAAGGCGATGATGGCAATCACTGAGACTGTCGCAAGACCTGCAGCGAGAGCGTAGCGACGCAGAATTCGGCGATTGGCTTCCTCCATCAAGTCGCTATCAGAGCGCCGCGTATATCCCGCGATAAACCGCCTCACAGCACCCGACGGTGTATCACCTTGGGTATCGCACGCCTCAACAAAGGCTTCCTTTTCGGAATAGCCCAGACGAACCTCGAGGCGCTCACTTTTCTTTTCAGCCATGACAGGACGACCTATGCAGCTCAAACTGCCTGTTAATTCATGCGGCAGCACGAAAACGTAAAGCAAAACCCTGTCCGGACACGCGCTTTAGGACGTCCGGAAGTTTTAGATTGTCAGCTGTTCTTGGAACGCTTTGCGTATTTCAGAGCCCGCCATTTGCTCAAGACGATCTAAAAGCGCAGGCGTTGTGCCGACCCCGTCTGAGAAGATGGATTGCAGGAAAGCGAGAAACTCCGCCTGCCCCATCAATATTTCCAACTCGGCAAGCGCGAGCGGAGCCGCGCGGTAACTCGCGAGATAGGGTGTTCGCTCTACCGACTGTTCCGTCCAGATCGGCGGCACATCTTCGCCCAGTAGCGCGGTTTCAAACTCTGTGAGGTAGGCTTGATAGGCCGTCTCCCCAAAGCGGTCCCGCACCGCCATCAGCGCCATATATTCCGCCAGGCCCTCATTGATCCAATCATCTGGCCCGCCCGGACTGGCTGTGCTCCAATGGTGGGACAGTTCATGACAGACAATTTTGAACAGCGATTCGTCTGTCTCGTTCTCAATATCCATTAGCGAAATCAGCGTACCCCGCGAATAGGCCTCATAAGCCCGGTCTGTGACCATGACCGCCGCGTCCGGCAGCGGCCCGATCATTGTCTCAAATGTGGCGCGACAGTCTTTAAGGGATGCCTTGAGCTCTGGAATTTTTGTCCCCGGCTCTGTGCGTTGATCATAGATGGTGTAGCGGTCCATCTTCGTGATGACTGGATCACGCAGCCAGCTCATGGCGATATCAAAGGCGGGCTTTGTCTGACGGATGCGATAGCCAGACCCTAAAGCCTCAACCGTCTCGGTCACGAGCGCTGTCCAATCACCGAGAATTTGAACCCCGACTTGAGCTGTCAGCCGACCCATCATGTCCGGCTCATAGGGATACCAGCCCCCATCAACGGTCAGTTCGACTTTACGCGCGTCCAGCCGATTGATGGGCGGGAGTTGTAGTGGTCCGCCATAAGCAAAGCGCACCATGCGCGGCACATCGGTTTCTGAGGGTCGAAGCGTAATGTGATAGATGCGTCTAAGTTCGTCAGGCGCCAACTGACTGGTCATCTGTAAAATATCGGGGCCCTTAACAGCAGCGGTACCAAAACTAGATGACAGCGAAAACCGGATTTTGTCTAACGACGCATCATGGATGAGGATGGTCCAGCCGGCGCTCAACTCGCCGCGTTCTGGTCGGAGCTCCACGCTGCCAATGTAATCCAACGCCGCAATGTCCGTTTTCGTATCAGGGGATGCGTGACCCTGAGTCGTCACAAGGCCACTCATCAGCAGGGCCAACGCGCCGCTGACAAGATATGTCTTCGCTCTGTGACGCCCCATTTTGGCCACGTCGCTTACCTCGCACTCTACCCTCTCTCGTTAGCGCGACCCCGACAGATAACAATCCTTTTCGATAAGGTTTTTATTGGGCTGCCAGATTTGCACGAGATGTGTTGACCGAGATGCCTCACTGCGCCACCATTTGGCTGTGACGCGCGATGATCCGATCCTTCTCCCAAGCTCGGCCAAAGGGTCTCAAGCGGATCGGCTGATCATGGTGATTTCCGGGATCGGGCTGGTCGGTTCTATCGGTGCCACACTCTGGTTCTTCGCTGGGTTCTTTGAAACAGATCCCGGTTTTTCGCCTGCGACCGCCGCCTTTTTACTCTCAATCGGACTAGGGGCCTTTGCGATTATCCCCTGCGCCGTGATTATGCGGCTAAGCCACACCGCTTGGAAACAGGGCTTTCAGCCCCATCAGGGTGTCTGGACATTGGTCCTTTGTCTCCCGTGGCTGATTTTTGCCGGCGTCGCCCTCTCCTCAGACTGGCTGCCGCTCTGGTTGAGTTTAGGCCCCATACTGATCGCAGGGCCGTGTAGCCTCTGGTCCATCGGCTCGCTCTTTGTTCAAAGGTCAGCGTTCAAAAATCAGCGCTCATGAAGAGTTGATTGGCGCGTCAGGTGAAAACAGACTATCAAACTATAAGAAAAATTTATGTTTCATGCAGCGTTCATTCAGTATTATGATGATAAGCGCGCGTCGCAGCTAGGAGGTTATCAATGAAACACATGAACTTGCCATCCCCCAAACATCTCCTGATCTGCGCCAGTGCTGCCGTCCTCGCCGCCTGCGCCACCGCGACGCCCTATCAGCCTGCCAG
The DNA here is from genome assembly GCA_038526555.1 of Pseudomonadota bacterium. GTDB lineage: Bacteria > Pseudomonadota > Alphaproteobacteria > Caulobacterales > Maricaulaceae > Litorimonas. Next base: position 3 of record JBCBGR010000162.1, on the reverse strand, counting down.
CGA
>JBCBGR010000161.1:0-6132 GCA_038526555.1 Pseudomonadota bacterium | reverse complement strand
CACTGACCAAGGTCTATTACGCGCTTCAGAACGGTTAGAGACAGCGCGCCTCTGTAAGTGTATCGATGAAGCCTTGACGGCTTTGCCCAAATTGTACGTCCTCTTTATTGATTTCCGCGCAGCTATTAATCGCCATAATGTGGTCCATGTAGAACTTATCGGGCTCCATGGTGGCGGTCCGGAAGCCCTGGCGAAGCGCCGCTTCATTCTCCGCCATCATGGCATCAACTTTGGCGCGATCCCATCCAAACGCTTTTGAGTCAGCGTAGGTCTTTTCCATCCCGGCATCGACAATCGCTTGTTGCGCGTCTGAGAACTTTTTGAAAGCGGTCGCCGCTTCAGACTTTAAGGCTGCGTCCAGTCGTGGATCGGTCTTCGCGGTCTTGGCGGCTTCATCCAGCCAGATGGCGCAATTGCCTGGCTGCGCTGTGGCCGCTTGGCCAAAGGCGGGCGCGGCAGAGGCCAGCAAAGCCGCAGATAAAAGAAAAAGGCGTGTCATGATCATGTCCCCAAATGTTGAGGGGATCCGCTACCCGGCTTTGTGAAGTCGTCCCATGTCCCAGATGGGCTAAGCGCTGCACCAACGTGCCTGTGCTTCGGCAAGACCATGATAGGTGGGCTGATCAATCAGCAATCGTTCCAAAACAGACAGGCGCAAATGATCGAGCAAAGCAGGCTCACGCCAATCCATAGACCCATCGGAAAGGCCAACGCTTAAGTCCTTTGGGGTCAGGCGGAGCGCTTTCAGACGGTCACGCTGCCTGAAGGCAAAATCGCGGCCCATCTGGGCTTCTCTGGCAAGCTGCGCGAACAGGTTTGCCGCAATCCGGGATTGGAAGCGGTCTCGCCCTTTTGCGCTCGGTGTCACTTCCGTGTCGTTCCATTCGGACAGTGCCGTGATCATCTCGGCGAGGCTTGTCTGCCCAGTTTGCAGATTTTGGAGCGGGATATTGATAGGGTCGAGTGGAGGAGCTTCAACGCCTTCAATCTCAGCGAGTAGGAGAAGGAGATCGACTTCAACCTCGCTAATGCGCCGCCCGATAGCTGCGCGCTCAATGGTGCGTTCTTTTCCTGTACGCCAGTCGCCCAGCATGGTCATGCAGGCACTACCCCAGAAGAGGGTGGTCAGCACCCGCCAGAACTGGAATCGTTGCCGATCAATGGTACGGCCCGAGGCGGCTTCGTAAGCGGCTAGGAAAGGTTCTATGTCGCCAATCCCGCCGACGGGCTTATTACGCCGCCCAAAGCGCCAGCTCGGCGCGCAAATATAAGCAAGGTCCTGATGCGGATCGCCAAGATGCGCAATTTCCCAGTCGAGAACGGCTGTCAGCCCACTCTCATCAATGAGTAGGTTTCCCATCCGAAAATCCCCATGGACCAGAACAGGCGGGTCGTAAGCATCGGGACAATGTGTTCGCAGCCAATGGAAGGCGAGATCGTAAATGGGGCGTTGGCTATTGATGGTCTCGTAGGCGGCATAATAATTGTCGATGAGTTCTGCTTCGCCAGCGGTCGGGACCGTATCCGGCAGCGTGTCGACTGGGATCGCATGGATCGCCGCCATCTCTTGGGCCAGACGCTGTGGCAGCTCATCGAGAACAGGCGCCATATCAGGCTGCTTGAAGAGCCGCGGGGGCAGCGCCTCACCGGGCAAGCGTGTCATGACATAGCCCGCGCCAACCGCGCTTTCGCTATCGAAGACATGCAGGACGTCAGGAGCCGTCACCCCGTTGTCTTTTGCAATCTGGATAATGGCGGCTTCTGTTGCGAGCGGAATACCGCCTATCCCCGTATTGGTTTCTAGACCGCTCGGTGCGCGCCGCAGAATGTAAGACTTTCCATTGGATTCAAAGGCCCAGCTCTCCATGGATGCCCCAGCGGTCAGGCGATGGAGGTTGGTGATATCCGCGCCGAGGGGGCCGGAAAGATCTTCGGCGAAGTCGGCCATTACCGGCCGACAAATTTGGGCTTTCGCTTCTGGACAAAGGCCATAATGCCTTCCCGGCTATCTTCCGAATTGGCCATGATCATCTGATACTCTGATTCGACACGAGCGGTCTGTTCCTGAGTCGAATGGGTGGCTTCGCGCATGATCTTTTTCAGCGCTTGCAATGCGAGCGGGGCTTGGTCGGCTAGCGATTGTGCCCACTTCACGGCTTCCTCGCGTAAGTCATCCGCGGGGACGACCTTATTGATCATGCCCGCTTCGAGGCATGTTTGCGCATCCAAGCGTGTACCTTCGGCCATCGCGGCAAAAGCTTTTTTATAGCCGAGATGATGGAGATAGAACCAACTCGCCCCGCCATCCGGGACCAGACCAATGCCGATGAAAGGCGAGAAAATGGTCGCATTATCGGCCATCACGGCGAGGTCAGACCCCAGTGCGAGACCCAAAGCCACACCGCCTGCAAAGCCATTGATCGCAGCGATGTAAATCTTCTTTGATTTTGCCACACCGTCGACCAGTGGTTTGTAATCCCGGATCGAATTATCAAACAGGCCATGCTCAGGTGTGCCGCCGAGGCCTTCTTTCAGGTCAGTCCCAGATGAGAAGGCGCGGCCTGATCCTGTCAGCACGACGACGCGCACATTTCCATCGCTTTCAGCTTTGGCTTGTGCGGCACCGAGTTCCGCCCGGAGCGCCTTATTCATTGCATTCATCGCTTCGGGGCGGTTCAGCGTGATGATGGCGACGTGGCCATCCGTTTCGTAAGTGACGAGATCGGTCATGAGTCTGCTCCGCGGTCTATTGGGTCAAAATCTTCTGTTCGATAAGCTGGGCAACTTTGTCCTGATCATAGCCCAGTAGGTCTGTGATCTCTGCCCGCCCCCCATTGATGGCCGGTAAGACGGGATCATCAAATTCATACTGTCCGCCAAAGACAGGGGCCGGACGCGGATGGACGAACGGGCCGTGCGTGTCCAAACCGCCACGCGCCTTGTTCTGCGGGTGTTCCGCCGCTTCCGTATAGTCGAGAATGGGTGATGTGCAGGCATCAGAGCCATCAAAGATTTCTGCCCATTCATCGCGTGTCTTGGTCTTAAATAGGGCTTCGAGTTTGGCGTGCTGCCCCGCATGTTCGCGCTTGTCCATTTGCCCGCCAAAGCTCTCCGGGTCGATCTCAAGCAGGCTGAGGAACTCGGCGAAGAATTGCGGTTCGATGCAGCCGACCGCCATATATTTTCCGTCTGATGTTTCGTAACAGCGATAGAAGGGCATGCCGCCGTCCAGAAGGTTGGCTTCGCGTTCTGGTTTCCACTGGCCTAGTCCAGAGAGCGAGTGGAACATGCTCATCATGCTGTTCACACCGTCAATCATCGCCGCATCGACGACCTCGCCTTTGCCTGTTCTCTCGGCTTGTAAGAGCGCGGCGAGCATGCCCGTCACAAGGAACATCGTCCCGCCCCCATAATCCCCGATCAGGTTGAGCGGAGGCATAGGCGGTTCGCCTTTCCTGCCCATTGCGCCGAGTGCGCCTGTGATCGAAATGTAGTTGAGATCATGCCCGGCCGTCTTGGCCCAAGGCCCGGTCTGCCCCCACCCGGTCATGCGACCATAGACGAGCTTCGGGTTGACGGACATGGCCTCATCCGGACCAATGCCGAGCCGTTCCACAACGCCGGGGCGTACGCCTTCGATCAGGGCGTCTGACTTGGCGACGAGGTCCAGCAGGACCTGCGCACCTTCAGGCTTGCGCAAGTCGATCACAATGGATCGCTTATTTCGGTCATGTACGGTCGGCACGGCAAATCCAGGACGGTTCACCAGAATCACCTCCGCGCCCATGTCGGACAGCAACATGCCTGCATAAGGTCCGGGGCCGATCCCTGCGAGTTCAATAATCCGGTAGCCGCTCAGAGGTTTGCTCATGCCCGCCTGATGACGGACGATGGGCCGAACGGCAAGAGAGGTGAGGGGCGTTATCGGGGGTGTGATAAAGTGCGCTAAGCAATCATGCGGTGCGCGCGATTGAACAAGCCGAGCGTCGCGGCGTGCAGGCGTTCGCCAACAGCCTTAGGCGCTTTTCCAACCAGACTGCGGGCATAAGTCCCTTCCAGCAAAATGCCGAGCTTGTAACAGGCCAGCACACCGAACCACGGCGCACTGTCGATGGATCGGCTCGTCCGTTGGCCATAATGCTCAATCAGCGTCTCAATGTCGGGAAAGCCGTCCCATGGCTGAATATTCAGATCGACCGTGTCGCGTCCTTCTGGGTCCGGCCATGTTGCCATGACCCATCCCAGATCGAGACGCGGGTCTCCCATTGTGGCGAGTTCCCAGTCGATAAGGGCGGCCATCTCCCCGCTCGAATTCGAAAACATTGTATTGGCGAGGTGGCAATCCCCATGCAGGATCCCGGGTCTATAGTCTGTGGGTTGGTTTCGGCTCAACCAGTCTGCAACTGTCTCCACATCACAGTCGAGCCCCGGCCACGCATCAAACCGGGAATAACTGTCGAGCTGCGCCTGCCATCGACCCACTTGGCGACCCAAAAATCCGTCTGGTTTACCAAAGTCAGGGAGGTTGGGCTCAAGCTCTGCCAGTGCCGCCAGACCTTCAATATAAGACAGGCCCATGCGCGTTCGCACGGCTGGATCGCCTGCATGAAAGGCGGCTAAGCCTTCTGTCGGATTAAAGCCTTCAATAGGCTCCATGAGGATAAACGCATAGCCCAGCCGCGTCTCGTCCGGTTCACTCGCAATAAATCCGGGATGCGGCACATCTGAGTCTGTCAGTGCAGCAAGGACTCGCGCTTCCCGCCGCATCACCTCATTGCTTTCTTTGCGGGGTGAGGGCGGGGGTCGCCGAAAGACATAGTCCCGTCCATCGCGCGTCAGACGCAAGAGAATGTTCTGTGTGCCTCCTGTCAGCGACACTGCGGATGTGATGGGACCTTGCCCGAGACCTTGCTCATCCATCCATTCGGCGAGCGCCCCCAGATCGACATGGGGTTTTAAAGCCTCTGGCAATTCAGCGTGGGTGCTCATAGACACATCTCCCATGACGGACACAGACTTTACCGGGAAAACCGTTCTTGTCATCGGGGGAAGCTCCGGCATCGGCAACGGGATGGCACAGGCTTTTCGCAAACGTGGAGCGGACGTCCATGTCTGGGGCACGCGGGCTAGCGCCGATGACTATGCCGGAACGGAAGGGTCTGACCTGACGGGGCTCCATTATTCGCAAGTCGATGTGTCGGATCGCGATGCGATTTCGGTCCATGAACCGATCTTTGAACAGCTTGACGTTCTGATCTGTTGTCAGGGGATTGTGCGCTATAATCGAGAAGAATTCGCGCCAGACGGTTGGGATGCGGTAATGGATGTGAACCTGCGTTCCGTCATGGATTGCGGGCAGAAGTTTCATCCGATGCTGGCGGAAAGCTCCGGCGCCTTCATCATTGTGAGTTCCGTGTCAGGGTTTCAAAGCAATCTCGGCAACCCGGCCTATGCAGCCTCAAAAGCGGGCGCTGTCTCTTTGACGAAGAGCCTCGGCGAAGCCTGGGCCCGTGACGGTATCCGCGTCAATGGGATTGCCCCCGGACTAGTCGAGACCAAGATGACGAAAGTCACCACATCAAATGAGGCGCGGATGCAAGCGGCCTTGCGGGCCATTCCTTTACGTCGATCCGGAACGCCGGACGAACTTGCAGGCGCCGCGATCTTCCTCGCGAGCCCGCTCGCGAGTTATGTGGTCGGGGAGACCATCATCGTTGATGGTGGGCTAACCTTGTCATGAGTGTTGCGACCCGAAAACAGCAAGCGCGGGACCGAGCGAAGGCTCTACGCGCAAATCTATCGGCAAACCCGCGGGACTTTGTGCGCAACTGGCCGGGCATGGAACCGTCTGCCGTCATTGCGGGCTATTGGCCGATCAAGGATGAGGTGGATGTCAGACCCTTGCTCGAACGGCTCGCAACAACCCATCGGATTGTCTTGCCCGTCACCCCGCGGGATCGTCTGCGCTTGTCTTTTCGACAATGGACGCCGGGCTGTGCGATGGAAACGGGACCATTCGGAACGCAGCATCCGGTCGGCGAGCTTGGCGATGGCGCTGATCCGCTCACCCCAGATGTAGTCATGGTCCCGCTGCTGGCCTTTACAAAGCTCGGCGACCGACTGGGCTATGGC
>JBCBGR010000160.1:0-6138 GCA_038526555.1 Pseudomonadota bacterium | reverse complement strand
TGCGCCAAAGAGACCCGCTGTTGCAGGACGGAAGAATTTCAGTGGGCTTTTGACGGCCACACCCAGTTCCACCGCCACATCAACCGCCACGATCAGCGCTTCCATCAATTCAAAGCCAGATGTCTTGCCGCGCGCCTCAACCTCGGATGAGATCCCCGCCAGAATGGTTGCGAGGGGGTGAACCACAGCCGGTTCATGCAGGCTCATGTCGAAGGCAAACCGACCCTTCCGGTTCAAATTGCTGGGGCCGCACGGGCGGCGGTCGTTGCCTGCGACCTCGCGCACTCAGGCCTTCACGGTCCCGAAAGTTCGCTCGAAGGGCCGTTTGGCTATTTCACCATGTTCGAAGATGAGGTGGATGTTGAAGGGGCGGCCAAAGCGCTCGGAAAAATCCACCGGATCACCGAAGTCAGTTGGAAGCCGTTTCCGACAGGGCGCGCGGCGCAAGGAGGAATTCCGCTTGTCCAACGATTGCTGGAACAGGGTGTAACGGCCGATAATCTGGACCATCTAGAACTTCAGGCCCCACCCATCATTCCTCGCCTTGTTGCCCGTCCGGCGCAAACTGGCATGTCCCCGAACTACGCGCGGCTTTGTTTTCCTTATCTCGCGGCGGTCACCCTGACCCGCGGAAGCGTGAGTCTGTCTGACTTCACGCGCGACAGTCTGGATGATCCGGACCTGCTGGCGCTCGCCGACCGAATCAGCGTCGTTGAAAATCATATTGAAGATCCGGCGGAATTCGTCCCGCAATCGGCGAAAGCGATCCTTAAGGATGGCTCAGAGCGCCTGGCTCTCATTGCCAAACTCTATGGTTCACCCGCTGATCCCTTAACCCATGATGCACATCTTGAAAAATTCCGGGGCTGTGTGGCCTTTGGCTTGAGCGAGGACAAGGCGGACGAGGTGGCAGACAGGCTTATCGAGCGTGTGGAGACGCTGGAACAGCATGCCGATGTGCGTGATCTTTTCCAGCTAGCCGGAGGGGTTTTGAGGTGAGCGCGACTTATTTCGACTTTGTCGATCCTGATGCCATTCGGGCGGAACATCCGATTGGCGAGGCGTTTGTAGATTTCGCGAAAAATACCAGTCGGGATGCGCTGTTTGCCCATCAGGATAAGCTCTTCCGGCGTATGTTGGATCGAGCTTGGAAAACGCCGTTCTACCAAAAGCTATGGGGCGATCAGGGGATTGAGCCCGGCGACATTGATGGGCTGAGAGACATCGACAAACTGCCCATGTTCGACAAGTCGGACATTATGGCGAGCCTGGATCGAAATCCGCCTTTGGGCGATTTTACAGGACTGGAAAGTTATTCCGATGAGGCGCGGCCGCCCGTCAAAGTCCACACCACCTCGGGCACCACCGGAAAACCACAAGTCTTGGTCTTTGGTCCCAAAACCCGCGAAGTTCAGAACCTCCTCCTCGCCCGGCTTTACACGCTGCAAGGGATTGGCCGGGGCGACATTGTTCATTCGGTCTATGGGCATGGCCCGATCAATGGTGGCCATTATGTGCGCGAAGCCGTGACCCACTGGACGCAGGCGATCTTCCTGTCCGCCGGGACGGGTGTCGAGACGCGGTCAGTCAAGCAGGTCCAGATGATGGCTGATTTCCGGTCTACGGCAGTGGTCGGCTTTGCTGATTATATCAAGAAGCTCGCCAAAGTCGCCCGGGAGCAGGGTCTGGAACCCGGCAAAGATATCCCAATCCGGACCATCTCCGGCCATATGGGCCGTGAAGATAAAGGCAGCGTTTCCGCGATGTGGGGCGGGGCGGAGTGCTATGATTGGTACGGCGTCGGCGATACAGGCGCGATTGCAGGTGAAGGCCCAGACCAAGACGGTCTCTACGTCATGGAAGACGCGCATTATCTGGAAGTTTGCGATATCGATACGGGCGCGCGTGTTAAAGACGGCCATAGCGGCGATATGGTCGTGACCTGCCTGTTCAAAGACGATGTTTACCCGATCATTCGGTTTAATACGCACGATGTAACAGCGGTCCGTCCAGGCAAAAGCTCTCTTGATTTCAACCTGACCCGGATTGAAGGCTTTTTAGGGCGCTCCGACAATATGGTGAAGCTACGGGGCATCAACATCTTCCCGCAAGCGCTGGGTCCGCTCATGGAAGAGATCGATGCCTTTGGTGGGGAGTTTTACTGCAAAGCAGAGCGTGATGATGCAGGACGTGATGAAATGACGGTTGTGGCGGAAACGAAAATTCCGGCATCGCCTGATCTGGAAGCCAAGTTTGAAGCCCTTCTGAAAAGTAAACTCGGCCTCGGTATGGGCGTGAAACTTGTTCCTATGGGAACCACGGGCGATGTGACCCAGGTGGAGGTCCGTCAGAAGCCCATTCGTTTGGTGGATACCCGGTTTGACTGATCGGCCCACGGCGCAGGCCCGTCTGGAAGCCTGCTATGAGGCGATGAAAGCGGATAATCCGCGCATCAACGCCGTGATCGACGCCTATAATGACCTCGCTATCCCTGAGATGGCAGATAGCGACATGCGTGCGGAAGAGGGCAAGCCATTGTCCCAAATTGATGGCCTACCGATCGGCGTGAAGGCCAATATCGCTGTTCAAAGCAAGTTCTGGCACGCAGGGATTAAAGCCTATGCGTCCCGTAGAGCCGATGATGATGCGACCGTGATCAAACGCCTCAAAGCCGCTGGAGCGTTGCTTGTCGGCACACTCAACATGGAAGAGGGCGCGCTGGGCGCGCAGACGGATAACCCCTGGTTTGGCAAATCGATCAATCCGCTGAAAGACGGTTATACGCCTGGCGGCTCATCGGGTGGTAGTTCAGCAGCTGTGGCGGCGGGCTTCGTCGAAGCGGCGCTGGGAACGGATACAATGGGGAGCGTGCGCATCCCGTCGGCCTATTGCGGGCTTTGGGGGTTCAAGCCGTCGCATTCAGAGGCGATACTGGAAGGTGTCGTTCCACTTTCGACCACGCTCGACACGGTGGGTGTCCATGCGCCTTCGCTCAAGACCTGCGTCAATGTGATGGAAGTCCTGATGGATGCGGATCTCTCAGGTGGGACTGCGGGAGAGGTCGTGGCGCTGGATTGGGGCGATGAAGGCCTCGTTGACCCCTTCGTGTCAGAGGAATTTTCTATAATTTCCAGAGGCTTACCGACATCTACGATAGAGCCTTATACCTACGGAAAATCCCGTCGCGCGGGGCTGATTCTGTCAGAGGTCGAAGGTTATAAAGCTCATGAAAAACGCCTCAAAAGCAAGCCGGACGGCTTTTCCGACTTCTTCCGCGGCATGCTCGAATATGGCCGGGACCTGCCGCGGGACCGCATTGATGCGGCCTATGCGCATATCCGGGAGTTGCGAGAGGCTGACTTCCCCGATTTCATCTTGATGCCAACAGCCCCGCAGACAGCCTTCAAATTCGGCGATCCTGTCCCGGCCAATCAAGCGGATTTCACGGCCTTCGCCAACCTCGCAGACCGCCCCGCTATTGCCTTTCCGCTCGGCAAAGACCGTAGAGGCCTCCCCGCCAGCGCGCAAATCGTGGGCCCCAGAGGGCGGGAAGCGGATCTGGTCGCGACAGTGAAGGTGTTTTTAGGCGCTATTTAAGAGCGGACGAGCTTGCGGCCTAGCAAGGTCATAGACGGTAAAGTGAAGATAAGACCAATCAGAGTGGAGGTCGCGCCTTCATTCAAGGCGCCTTCCATCGCGATTGTGCCTAAGGTGGCAACAAGATAGATGCCTGACATGAGTCCGAAGCCCGCCAGCATATGGACTTGGGCAGCTCTGACGTTTGGCAAGAAAGCGACGGCTCCCAGATAGATGCCGACGATGATGTCGGCCCAGAAGAACATATTCTGCCCGCGTCCCTGACTCATCTCCATCATTTGCCAAGCCACGGTCCCAAACCCGACGAGGATTGCGATAATTCTGATGAACTTCACTGTAACGCTCCATTTAATACGATTGTCGTATTAGTGCGGGGCGTTAAACTGGTAAAATCACGGTGTCGTCATTAAGGCTCTTCAATCGGAGAAATCGTTTCTTTAAGGCGTTCTGAAACGGTCTTCGTAGACACTCATTGTGCGATCCCAGCATGAATCAGAGGGATTATTCGCGAAACAGGCGATGGCGATTTGCTCTGACGGAATAGCGATCATATAGCTGGACGCATCGATATCGCCGCCCGCATACCACAGCGTATCGCGCTCCCCAATGCGACGATGAACCAACCCGAAGGCGTCATTTGTCTTGTCATGATCAAAGGCTTGCGTTCGCAACATAACGACCCAAAATTCGTCTCCGAAGGTTTCATGGGTGAGCATTTCCTGCATCCACAGAGACCAATCGCTCATGCTGGTCATCACGCCACTGCCGCCATAATGCGGGGCATTTCGTCGGATAAGAACCAGCTCTTCTGTATCCTGAACCTGAATTTCGGCACCGTCACGCAATTGCTCTAACGTTTCCGCGGATCTCGCGAGATAAGCATTCGCCCGGTTTGGGATAATCTGCGTAATGTCATCATGGATAAGGGAAGCGCTCATGCCGAGCGGCTCAAACAACTTGGACTTCACGACACTAGAGAAATCCTGATCATAAACCGCCTCTACGATCTTCGTGATCAGCATGTAATTGATATTGGAATAATCCCACTGTGTGCCGGGTGCGAATTTGAGCGCATCGACTGACAGGCTTGCGCGAATGGCTTCGTCCACTGTGAAATAGTGGAAGGTGGCCCACGGTTTGCCACTCTCCCGAGGGACCGCGGTGTATTCTGTCAGTCCACTGGTCATATAAACAAGATGGGCGACAGTGAGGTCGTCCCCATATTTTTGGGCTTCCGGTACATATCGAGAGACAGGATCTTCGAGCGTCACCTTTCCGTCGAGAATAGCATGAGCGAGTGCAGCGGCTGTGACCTGCTTTGATAAAGAGGCGATATGGAAGACTGTGTACGGTGTGATTGCCCGCGCTTGCTCAATGTCGGCGGCGCCTTCAATGTCGACAATCTCTGATCCGTTCGGGGTGACAAGTCCGATAACATAGCCGGGTTGTTCAAGAGCTTGTCGGGGAGCTTCACTTTGTGCCGATGAAGACGCACTGCACGCTACGAGTATAATCGAAGCCATCCCAATCAGGCCGTGTTTCATGTTGAAGTCCCCTATCTTCCGATAAGACTGCTCATCGCGACGGGACGAAACAAGTCAAATCAAAATTGAGGTCGACGTTTCTCCATAAAGGCCGTGTAGCCTTCCTGAAAATCGTCGCTGCTAAAACCACTAAGGAAGAGAGCTTGTGTTTCATCCGTATCTTCGCGTTGCCCTACGGAGTGCAGCGCGAACATGCGTTTCATGGCGCGGGCGCTTTGGGTGCTTTGAGCCGCGATGCTCGCCGCGTAGTCGGCAACTGTTTGTTCCAACTCATCGGGTTTCACGACCGTATTGACGAGACCCATTTTGGCGGCGCGTTTGGCCTTGATGAGGCGCGCGGAGAAGAGGATGTCTTTGGCGTTCGGTACGCCAACCGCTTCGACCAGGCGGGCCACGTCGCCAAAGGGATAGACAAGACCGAGCTTGGCAGGCGTAATCGCGAATTTCGACGTATTGTCGGCCATTCGAATATCGCAGGCTAGGGCGAGGCCCAGTCCCCCACCGACGCAAGCCCCACGGATAAGCGCAATCGTCGGCACAGGAAAGGCGGCGAGAGCATCCATCGCGGCGGCGATGTCAGCGCTGATTTTCGCACTCGACTCCGGGGTCGCATAGAGTGTGCCAAACTCGCTTATGTCGGCCCCGGACGCGAAGTGATCGCCTTCGCCTTGGACAATGACAGCTTTGGGTTGGCCTGTCTGGAGCGCCTCAAGAGCGCTGGGCAGGGCAGCCCACATGGCGGCGTTTACGGCATTGCGGCGTGCGGGCTGAGACAGGGTGAGGCGGGCAATGCCGTCCTCACCGAGCTGAGTTTTGAGATTATCCATTCTCGGCAAAATCCTTGAGGGTCAGCGGACAGGTTGTGTTCGCGATATAGGCTTTCTGACGGAAGAAGCGACGGAAACCATCAGCGCCCATGCGTGAACCGCCGAGGCCGGAGGCTTTGAAACTCTGCTTGGGGGCTTCAAAATATTGGCCCGTCAGTGCCCCATCCATC
>JBCBGR010000159.1:0-6167 GCA_038526555.1 Pseudomonadota bacterium | reverse complement strand
CCATCGATCATCGTCCAGCCTTTACATACATTATTGACCCGAACCGCTTTCGTGAGAAGGAAAGCTCCGGACGTATCCAGATCCTCAACGCCCGTCAGATCAAACTCCACGGTTTCATAAGTCGAGGCTTTGTAATCCGCTTCCAGCGCTTCGAACACAGACGCAACAGTTTTGACGGTCCATTGGCCCTGGGCTTTGACGATCAAGCGGCTATCGACTTTTGTCAGACTATATTGGGCGGGCCCACTCAACATACTGACGGACGTGCGCCAGCAACCAGAGGCGGTCAAGAGTGATCAGTTAGAAAGGCGCGAGTGCGTCGAGCAAACAGACTTCAATCAAAGAGATTATGTGTCTGAAACATCTTCCTCGGATGGCGACAAACGCGTCTGTCGCACACGGTCTCCAAACTTATCCGTAATGTCTCTCAGGCCATCGACAGACGCTTTCAAAGGCTCCAGCTCATCCACCTGCTCTTCATCAAGGGACTGCTTGAAAGTCAGCACAGCCCGCTCACAGACGAGGAGTGCGGCTTGGAGACTTTCAAGCTCCTCTTCAACAGGCTCGTCAGACGCCACGACATCGAGATAGATTTCAGCAGCGCGACGGGTTTGATCAATATGGCGCATGGCGATGTCAGCATCGGCCAAAACCACTGCGACAGGTCTTGTTTCGCTGGAATAGTCATTCCGATCGCTGGACAGGCTGTCTGCTGAAATCCCATTCATCAACATATCTGCGGCGGCATGCATTTTCTGCTTAGAGCTTTCCGGCCCAAAGCCGCGTTCTGCGAAGACCGCTTTCAGGCGCGCCACAGCGCCCATGACAACATTGGTTTCGCTCTTGGTCTGAACGACGGTCGTGTCAGAGGACCCCGCCATGGATTGAAAATCCACAGTCGCACAGGCCGAGCAAGAAAAGGCAACAGAAGCCATCAAGACATATCTTGAGATCATCTTTAGCTTTCAATCAGAGTTACGCGACTATCCGCACTATGGCAGATATTTACTGGAGAGGTTGAACTATATCTGAACAAGAGGATTAATTATCCGTCACTCTTCTTTTAGGCGAAATAAGCGCCGTAGACTGAAGAGACCAAGACAATTGCCACAAAGATGGGCGCGATAAAGCGCGTCAGGAGCAGAAGAACGTTTCCAAGCGACTCACTGCCTGCAAATTCCTCGGCAATAATTGCTTTATCCAGTCGCCACCCCACAAAGATGACGATGAGCAGTCCGGCGAGAGGCAGCATGACTTGGCCTGTGAATGTATCAATCGCGTCCAGCGCAAAGGTCGGACTATCCGCAGTCTGACCAAAGACTGAGACCAGTCCAATCGCGATCATCACAGCTCCCATCAGCCAAGCGGCTTTGGCTTTGGAAATTTTGAGACGCTCTGATGCAAACGCCACAGATGGCTCTAACAAGCTCACAGATGAAGTGATCGCGGCAAAGAAAGCAAGGAAGAAGAACGCCGCGCCAACAACAGGTCCGAGCGGCCCCATGGCCACAAATGCGTTGGGCAGGGTAATAAAGAAGAGGCCTGCGCCAACACTTGGCTCAAGACCGAAGGCAAACACGATTGGGAAAATCGCTAGACCTGCGATCAGAGCGACCGCCGTATCGGTTAGCCCGACGATGACAGACGCTTTTGGTATTGAGATGTCTTGTGGAAGATAAGAGCCGTAGGTGATCATAATGGCTGATCCGACGCCGACGGAGAAGAAAGCCTGTCCAAGCGCAGCTGACGCAACATCGCCCGTAATTTTTGAGAAATCAGGTGTGTAAAGGAAGCTCAGCGCGCGTTCCGTGCCGCCCCCAGCACCTGTGTTTGACAAAAGCCCAAACAAGGCCAAGCCCACAAGAAGAACAAAGAAAAGTGGCATGAGAACTTTTGCCGCCAATTCAATCCCGCGGTTTACGCCCCGCGAGACGAGCCAGATCGTTATGAGTGCAAAGAAAACAAACCAGGGCAACACTTGCAACGGTGTTGAAATAAAGTTGACGAAAACACCGGCAACTTCATCCGCTTCTAGACCCGCAAAATCATTGCCCAGAAATTTGAAGACGTAACGCATCACCCACGCCGCTACGACGCAATAGAAGGTCACGATCAAGAAGCCTGCAATCATCCCGACCCAAGATAGCACTGTCCAATTCTTGGTGACTTTGGACTGGATCGCCACTTCGGCGATACTGTCGACCGCGTTGGCCGAACTTCCCGCACGACCCACCAGATATTCACTCATCAAAACGGGGATACAGACGAGGACAACTGCGAGAAGATAGATCAGAATGAAAGCACCGCCTCCATTTTGCCCTGCCTCACTCGAAAAGCGCCAGAGGTTCCCCAAACCCACAGAAGAGCCGACAGCGGCCATAATAAAGGCAAAACGTGACGACCATTGTGCCGTCCCGGGTGCAGCAGGCATATTGGAAACTCCCCAAGTTTAAAACTTGATTAGGGGATGAGACTGTCAGGTCAAGATGTCAAAACAGGGCGTGTTTTTCATGTTTATAATGTTTTAGGTTGTGCCTGATAAGCGCGAGGAATGTTGGTTCTGGTCGCAGAGAACGATTTATCAAGTAGACTGATTGCACAGTCCATTCTCCAACGTGATGGCTATAAAGTCCGTATGGCTTCCGACGGGAAGAATGCGATCCAGCTGGCGCTCTCGTCACAGTTTGATGTCATCTTGTTGGATATTGTTATGCCGTCTCTTGGCGGGCTTCAAACAGCCACACATTTAAAAGGGCTCATGGGTTCAGATTGCATGACGGCGACGCCCCTTATTGCGCTCACGGCTTACGACACGCCCTATGATGTTGATCGCTGCAACCGCGCCGGATTTGATGCCTTAATTGCCAAACCATTGAGGAAAGGCGATCTCTCCGCAGCGCTCAGCGGACTGCAAACGACTCAGGCGACATCACTGATCAAATCAGCAGCGAATTCGACCGATCCGTCGGCGCTTCCCCTGCTGGATGAAACCGTCATCCGATCAGGCCCAGGATTGGCAGATGAGCTGACCCGCGAGCGCATTTGGCTCAGTTACCGATCAAGCCTGTCTCGCGCCCTTAAAGATATCGCCTATAATCTGCCAAGCAGCGTTGAAGGCGATATAAAATCAACGGAAGCGTTTCGAGCGGCCTTGCATGCATTGCGGAGCGCCTCCCTCACGGTTGGAATGAACAGAGCCCCTTATCTGGCACGCGAACTACGGTTTGCTGGAACTGAGGAACTCGTTCCAAGGACTGCGGAGCTTCTGCAAACCGTGAAAGAAACACTGCCACTTTTAAATTCCGTGCTTATGGAGCTCAGCAGCGCCTCAATCACTTCGCGGTAAGGGCGTATCCGCATGGACGTGGGCAGATAACATCAGACCAAATCCACCCATCACCGCCAGAATGACATTCCCACCATACGATACGAGTGGAAGCGGGACGCCCACAACAGGGAGCAAGCCCATGACCATTCCGAGATTGATAAAGACGTAGAGTGCAAACGTCGTCGTAAGCCCCAAAATCAACAGTCTTGAGAAGACAGCTTTGCATTGCAATGAAAGCCTGAAACAGACCGCGATGACAGCGATGTAAAGGCCAATCAGAGCCATGGATCCGACAAAGCCAAACTCTTCCCCAATAACGGTCGAGATGAAATCCGTACTGTTTTCAGGTACATAACCGCCCTGTCTTTGCGTGCCTTGCATATAGCCTTTTCCGGACAGGCCGCCGGATCCCAAAGCAATTTTGGACTGAATGATGTGGTATGAGGCGCCTGCCGGATCTCTCGAGGGATCAAGGAATGTGAGAACACGTTCACGCTGATAGGCATGTAAACCGAACTGCCAGATGATGGGTATGCTCACCAGCGCCATCACAGATGCGAGCGAAATGATGCGCCAACTGACCCCTGCAAGGAAAACTATCGCGCATCCGGTCGCGCAAATCAGAAGCGACGTACCCAAATCAGGCTGCCGTAAAACCAGCACCATCGGAACAGCCATCAGCAATAGCGCACCAATGAGTCCAATCGGACTGGAAATCCGCCAGCTCGGCAGATCATGGTAGAAACGCGCCAAAGCCAGGACGATTGCGGGCTTCATGATCTCTGAGGGTTGCAAACGGACAGGGCCGGCCTGCAACCAGCGTTGTGATCCATTCACTGTGACGCCAAAAAACTCGACGCCAACGAGCAAAAGTAATGCGACGATGTAAATGGGATAGGCGACCATATACCAGAAACGGATATTGGTCAGAGCCACGCCCAGCATGATGACAAACGCGCCTACGAGGCGCACCGCATGCTGCATGGCCCCGCTCGACCAGATTCCGTTCGTCGCCGACAAGATGGCCATAACGCCCACAAATCCGAGCAGGCTGGCCAACACGGGCAGAAACCAGTTAATCTGATAGAGCTTTGCTCCAAAAACATCGATATCATCAAGCCGATAGGTCACAGAGCTTGACGGTCCGAGCGATTATCGGTGCGCGCTCCCAAACCATCACGCTTTAAGGCCTCTGACAGAACAGCCTTCACAATTGTCGCTGCGCGACCCGCTCCAGAGCCTGCATGTTCAACGACGCAACCGACAGCAAAGCGCGGCTTATCAAAAGGCGCGTAACCCACAAACAGAGAGTGATCCCGATATTTCCAGGGGAGTTTTTCGTCAGGAATGACGCCACTTTCCCGTTCAGCCGCCGAAATACCGCGGACTTGGGCCGTGCCTGTTTTCCCGCCCATATCGATGCCAACCAGACCGAGCGGGTTGGGCCGATAGGCCGTTCCACCTGGTTCGTGGCAGACGCTATACATCGCGTCCTGAATGAATGCGATATGGGCGGGATCGATGTCTAAATCATCAAACGCTTCGGCATCGCGACCCGCGAACAGGCTGGGAATAACAGCCTGTTCGCGGTTTGCCAGACGCGCTGTCATCACCGCCAGTTGAAGAGGCGACGCCAAAACAAATCCCTGCCCGATGGACGCATTGAGCGTATCGCCCATGCGCCACCCCGCGCCGAGGCGTTCGCGCTTCCAGTTAGGATCAGGAACGATCCCGCGATTTTCACCTGAAATCCCAATATTGTACCGCTCGCCCAAACCTAAGCGTCTTGCAACGTCAGCAATTGCATCAATGCCAATGATCTGAGAGATCTCGTAATAGTAGCTGTCACAGCTTACTTTCAACGAGTCGCGCATATCAACGGGGCCGTGACCCTCTGGTTTCCAGCAATGGAATAAGCGATTCCCTAAACGTACCTTCCCGCCACAGAAGACCTTGCGACGCGGATCAATCAGGCCGCTTTCAAGTGCCGCTATCATGACAGCCATTTTATAGGTTGAGGCCGGTGCATATCCGCCGGACAGAACCTTATTATATTGAGGCCGCTTCTCGTCATTGTTGAGCGCGTCCATATCCGCCTGCGTCAATCCAGAGACAAACAGGTTTGCATTAAAAGTGGGCATGGACAGGAGCGTCCGAAGCTCGCCCGTCATGACGTCCATAACGGCAATACCACCGCTATCATCTTCAAACTGTTCTGCTGCGAAACGCTGCAAGTCTGCGTCGAGCGTAAGGTACACATCGTCGCCAGCGACGGCTTCATCGCCTGGATCGGGCCACTCTCTGACGACGCGACCTCTCGCATTCACTTCTACTTTAAGCCGTCCCGCTTTACCGCGCAATTGCTGATCAACGGCCTGCTCAACCCCCGTTTTACCTAACCGGAAAGCAGGCTGCAGGAGGAGCGGATCCTCATCACGCTCCACATCTCGTTCATTGGCCTTTCCGACATAGCCAATCACGTGAGAGAACAAGCCATTGTCAGGATAAGCGCGCCCTTCCCCAGCCGTTGGGAAGACTCCAGACAAGGCATGAACACGCATATTCAAAGCAGCGAAATCGTCCCAATCAACATGGTCTTTTACAGTAACCGGCACGAAATCGGGTTTTCTCGCCACATCTCTTCGGATGCGTTTCAACTCATTCTGCGACAGCGGAATGATGTTAGAGAGTTGCGAGAGTGTCTGATCCAAATCCTTGATTTGCTCAGCCACAAGTTCGATTTGATAATCCAGCGTGTTCGTCGCGAGCGGTTCACCGTAGCGGTCACGGACGATACCCCGGCTCGGAACAACTGTACGAAAGTTGAAGCGATTATCCT
>JBCBGR010000158.1:0-6197 GCA_038526555.1 Pseudomonadota bacterium | reverse complement strand
CCGCCAAATTCACCAGAGAACTCGGGGCTGTAAGTTTTCTGGTGAATTTGGCGGTGGTGCGATCAATCTGCGCACACGTGCCGTGCCGGATGAGGCGTTCCTCGAGCTGTCTCTCAGCGGGTCGTACAACAGCGCGACGAACCTGCGTAGAGGTTTGGTCTATGAAGGGTCTGACACAGATTATCTCGGTTTTGACGATGGCCTGCGTGATTTGCCGCCATTGGACGCGAATGGTGTCCCGACCGAGAACTTCGATAATTTCGATACACTGATTTTTGACATTGATAATGAGCTTCCGCTGAATGGTGGCGGACGCATTTCTGCCGGGAATAGCTTCGACCTTGATGGCGGACAGCGCATCGGTGTGCTGGCGACAATTGGCTATGATAATAGCTGGCAGACACGTCGCGGTCAGAACAACTCCGCCAATATTGGCGCGAATGGTGAGCTGAACCTGCTGGATGGCGGTATTCAGGAATCAACAGAAAACTCCATCTCTTTGAACGGCATGCTCGGTGTTGGTTTCGAAATGGATGAAAACAATACGATCCAATTGGTGGGTCTCGCGACACGTCAGTCCTCTTCTGAAGCTCGCTCCTACATCGGTACGGCTGACCAAGGGAACAACATCCTGCGTCAGGACTTCACTGAATGGTTTGAACGCGAAGTCTATATGGGTCAGATCCTGGGCGAGCACTTCCTGCCCGGCCTGAACGATGCCGAGCTGACATGGCGCGCCTCTTACGCCGAAGCCGGCCGTGACGCCCCTTATGAGCGTCGCGTCAATTATGAGAACTTTGAAGATGGCCTTGGTTTCCGCTTCCAGTTTAACCGTTTGGGGATCACCTCCAACCAGCTGACCTTTTCAGACCTTGATGACAAGACATTGGAACTAGCGGCTGACCTGACCGTTCCATTCGTTATCGGCGAGCGTGATGTTGAGTTGAAGTTTGGTGGGGCGTATCTGGATAAATCCCGTGACTCCACACAGGCCGACTTCTTCTATTTTGGGATTATCCCGGCAGAGCTGCGTCAGTCCCGGATCGATCTGATCTTCTCTGACGAAGTTGTCGATGCCGGTATTCTAGAAATTCGCCGCGTTCCAACGGGCCAGTTCCCAGACCTGTCATTCGCCGATCTGGAAACCTTCGGCGCGTACGCCTCACTCGAAGCGGAAATCATCCCGAATCTTCGCGTGTCAGGTGGCCTGCGTTACGAAGATGGTACGCAGGATACAGCGATTGCGCAGCAGTTAGTCGATGGTTCCTTCTTCCAGTTCGACTCTGTTGATGAGAGCTACATCCTGCCAGCGGCTACAGCGACTTACACGTTTGCTGATAACTGGCAGTTCCGTGTGGCGGCCTCGAAAACGATTAACCGTCCGCAGTTCCGCGAACTGACACCGTCGATCTTCGTGAACACAGAGACAGATGACCGCTTTATCGGTAACCCGTTCCTGCAAAATTCTGAGAGCACAAACTTCGACGCTCGCCTGGAATATTATTTCGGACCGGCTCAGTTCTTCACTGTCGGGGCGTTCTACAAGGATCTGGAAAACCCGATTGAAGAATTCATCTTCAACGGCTTGGGCGAAAGCAACGCAACCAGCTTCATCAACGCGCCGTCGGCCGAACTTTACGGTATTGAAGTTGAGTTTGAGAAGAAATTCGGCATTCCTCAGGACTTCCCAATCGCCAATAAATGGCTCGGTGGACAGGACTTTGTGGTTCGCTCGAACTACACCTTCTCAGATAGCTCAGTCTCAGCCGATGGAACTGTGAATATTGTTCCACCCAGTGTTGATCCACGTTTCGGTGTAAATCCTGTCGTGCTGCCAGCCGCTGGCCTCTACACAGACGGTCGTCAGCTACAGGGCCAGAGTGATCACTTGGTCAATCTTCAGTTTGGTATCGAAAACTACGATATGGGCTGGGATGCGTTCCTGCTGCTCAACTACACATCAGAGCGTATTCGCGCGGTTGAAGACCGTTCCAACGGCCTGCCGTCGATCAATGAGCAATTGCCGCTTAGCCTCGACTTCGTTCTGAACGTTCCATTCGAGATCCGTGGTGGCGAGTATGAGTTTGGCTTTAAAATCCAAAACATGCTGGATGATAAATATGAAGCCTTCCAAGAGCTTGGGAACTCCAAGATCATTACGGATGACTACAATATCGGTATGACAGTTGCGGCCAGCTTGAAGCGCAGCTTCTAGTCAGCGCAATATCCGAATAGGACCCGCTCGGTTTCCTGAGCGGGTTTTTTTGTGCCTTTCAAAGTGCTCCCTTTCATGGTGATAATTGCCGGAGTGATGTTTTGACGCTGAAAATCCGGTCAAAGCGTCAATTTTAGCCGTTTCATGCAGGTCGCACCCTTGCACAGTCCGTCTGAATATGTGTTCTTGCTGTATGGCAGGGGACAGTCAGCGATTTTTTGATGAAATGTTTGGGACCGAGGATCAGGTCCGGCCTCCCTATGAGACTTATAGCAGACTCTTTGAGAAATTTGACGCAGAGAAACTGAAACGCAAAGCCAAGGATGCGGAGTCCTTTTTCCGACGCACTGGCATTACCTTTAATGTTTACGGCGAAAAGGAAGCCGATGAACGCCTGATCCCGTTTGATCTGGTTCCGCGGATTATCAGCGCGCGGGAATGGGCGACGCTGACCAAAGGGATTGAGCAGCGAGTCAAAGCATTAAACGCTTTCCTGCATGATATCTATCACCGTCAGGAAATTCTACGCGCTGGGCGTATCCCGCGGTCTCTCGTCATGGATAATGAGGCTTTCCTGCCTGAAATGATCGGCGTGAACCCGCCGGGCAATATTTACACACATATTGTCGGCACAGATTTGGTCCGGACCGGCCCAGACGAATTTTTTGTCCTCGAAGATAATGCGCGCACGCCTTCGGGCGTGTCCTACATGTTGGAAAACCGGGAGACGATGCTGAAAATGTTCCCGGAATTGTTCTCAAATGTCGGCGTTGAGAATGTGGGGGACTATCCGACATTGCTGCGACGCTCACTGGCCGCCTCAGCACCGCCTGCCTGCACAGGGAAACCAACCATCGCCGTTCTGACGCCAGGTCTGCATAATTCCGCTTATTACGAGCACAGTTTTCTTGCTGACCAAATGGGCGTCGAGCTGGTGGAAGGCCGCGATCTTCGGGTAGTGGACGGGCGGATCGCGATGCGGACCACTTGCGGCTACGAGCCGATTGATGTGCTCTACCGGCGCGTTGATGACGATTTCCTGGACCCTCTGAATTTCAACCCAGAGTCCATGCTGGGTGTGCCCGGAATTTTCGATATTTATCGTGCAGGCGGCATTACGATTACAAACGCGCCCGGCACGGGGATCTCGGATGATAAGGCGCTTTATTCCTACATGCCGGAGATCATCGAGTTTTATACGGGCAACCCACCGCTGCTGAAAAATGTTGAGACGTGGCGATGCTCAGAACCTGACTCGCTCAAATATGTGCTCGATAATCTCGCTGAATTGGTGGTTAAGGAAGTCCATGGTTCAGGCGGCTATGGCATGCTAGTCGGTCCTGCAGCCAGCAAGGCTGAGATTGAAGCCTTCCGTGACAAGCTCAAAGCCAATCCGAAAAACTATATCGCACAGCCAACCCTGTCACTGTCTACGGTCCCCATATTGACTGACGCTGGGTTGGCCCCGCGCCACGTTGACTTGCGGCCCTTTGTTCTGGTCTCACCCAACAGCATCGACGTCGTTCCAGGCGGATTAACGCGCGTCGCGATGAAGGAGGGGTCCTTGGTGGTCAATTCCAGCCAGGGCGGCGGCACAAAAGATACATGGGTGCTGTCCGATGGCTAAATTATTAGGACGCACGGCCTCAGGCCTATTCTGGATGATGCGCTACCTGGAGCGGGTGGAAAATACGGCCCGCTTGACGGAAGCCGGGTTTCGCATGTCACTCACCCGGTCACGCACAGCGCGGAGCGAATGGGAGTCCGTTCTCACGACCTCAGGCGTGCGGAACGCTTATTTTTCCAAATATGAAAAGGTCAAAGGTCACGACGTTGTCGATTTCGTGCTGGCAGACAAAAATAATCCTAGCAGCTTGATCAATTCACTGTCTCAGGCGCGCGAGAATGCCCGCATGACCCGCACAGCACTGACTCGCGATGTCTGGGAGGCCATCAATGAGTCTTGGATGCAAATCTGCGCTGCGTTGAAAGGGAATGAGCATCAGACCGCGCTACCGGATTTGATCACACGGATCCTGCAGCACACAGCGGTTGTGCGCGGGACCATTGATGGCACGATGCTGCGCAACGATATTTTCCGCTTTGTGGTTCTGGGCGCATTAATTGAACGCGCGGACAATACAGCGCGCATCCTCGACACCAAATATTATGTTCTGCTTCCTTCTAGCGCCTCAGTCGGCTCTTCGCTGGACCGGGTGCAGTGGGAGATGATTTTACGGTCTGCTTCTGCGGAGCGGTCATTTCACTGGTTGAATGGTGGTGACATCAAACCCCGCGATATTGTCGATTTTCTGGTGCACGATGTCCGCCTGCCGCGATCTATTGCTTACTGTTACGATGAAATTCTGGCGACCTTTGAATGTCTGGAAAAGGAATATGGGTTCAGACCGCCTGCGCATGATCTTGCCGAAGATATTGAGGCTTTCATTACCGCGTCTACGAGCGACACGATTATTGGCTCTGGTCTGCACGAATTTCTGCGCGAGATGATTGGCCGGAATGCGACTTTGTCGAACGCTATCGTTAACGATTATCGGTTTGAGGCGTAACGATGCGTCTGACCATTCATCATCAAACGCAGTATAAATATGAAGTCGCTGCCAATTATGCGCTGCAGCAAATGCGTTTGCGTCCCCATTCCAATGCTGCCCAATCGATCCTGAGCTGGGATGTTGTTTTAGAAGGTGCCACGCAGCAAACACAATTCACCGATCAACACGGCAATCTCGTCGACCTACTCGAACTGGAACCCGGTCGGTCTGAAGTCACTGTGACAGTCTCCGGCGAAGTCGAAACGCGCAATGTCAACGGTGTGGTTGGCCCGCATAGGCTGATGATGCCGCTCTGGTTTTACCAAAGAGAGACAACGCTTACAAAAGCGGGCACAGGCGTTTCAAAGCTTATCGACGGATTGAACCCCAAAGACGGTGAGGAACTCACCACCCTGCACGAACTCAGCCAACGCATTCAGACGGCGATTACATACCAAACCGGACAGACCTCAACGAAAACCACGGCTGAGAACGCCCTCCAGCATGGCGCAGGTGTTTGTCAGGATCATACGCATGTGTTCTTGGCGGCAGCGCGTTCGCTCGGCCTTCCTGCGCGTTATGTGAGTGGCTATCTCATGATGAATGATCGGGTGGATCAAGACGCGAGCCACGCGTGGGCGGAAACCCATGTGGACGGTCTGGGATGGGTTGGATTTGATATCTCGAATGCCATCAGCCCGGACGAGCGTTATGTTCAGATTGCCTATGGTCTAGACTATCGCGGTGCTGCGCCAACCCGTGGTTTCTTAGTCGGGGCAAAGCATGAAGACCTTGCCGTCTCCATTCAGGTTCAGCAATGATGCTCTATTAGGGTAGGGCGGAGCGATTCGATCATGACATATTGTGTAGCGCTCAAACTGGATGAGAGCCTTATCTTCATGTCTGATACGCGGACCAATGCGGGGATCGATAATGTCTCCCGCTTCCAGAAAATGTTCACATGGTCCACTCCGGGAGAACGCGTCATCACGCTGATGACTGCCGGTAATTTGGCGACGACACAGTCCGTTGTAAGCCTGCTCGATGAACGCTCCAAAGCACCCGATGATCGCGACCCGACATTGTTACGCGTCCCAACGCTCTTTCAAGCCGCTAAGCTGATTGGCGATACGCTCAAAGAGGTCGTCGGATCGCACCGCGAAGAAGGGCAGGAAGCCGAAGCCGCGTTTGGGGCGACGCTGATTATGGGCGGACAGATTAAAGGCATGGAGCCGCGCCTCTTCCTGATTTACCCGGAAGGCAACTTTGTGGAAGCGGGTTTGGAAACGCCCTTCTTCCAGATCGGCGAGGCCAAATACGGCAAACCCATTCTGGTGCGCGCCTATGACGCCGAGATGCCGTTTGAGGATGTGCTGAAGCTGCTGCTGGTGTCGTTTGATTCAACGGTGAAATCAAACCTGTCCGTGGGC
>JBCBGR010000157.1:0-6257 GCA_038526555.1 Pseudomonadota bacterium | reverse complement strand
GCTCAGTTCTCTTTACAGAAATAAGTTGTGCTAAATTTGGTAAGCGAACTGAGCTTGATAAGCATCGCTTACCACCCGTTTCACGCCTGACCGAGACTCGTCAGATGCGTCTCGACAAAGCGGGGAGCCTTTTAGACGCCTTCAGCTATCAAGGCGTTCTGGCGCGGGGTTATGCGCTCGTGACAGATGCGGACGGGGCGGTGGTCCGATCATCCAAAGCACCCAAAACCGGGGATGGCGTGACGCTGACATTTGCCGATGGTAAACGGGCGGCTGTGATTGACGGGGGCACGACAAAGAAACGCGTGGTGAAGAAGCCCAAGTCACCATCAACTGACACGCCCCAGGGTTCACTGTTTTAATTTAGGGGCACAGCCCCTATGTCAGCGCTATGAATATGTTCTTCTCACAACGCGGCGAAGCGAAGCTGCATTACGGGGCCTCAGACTTCACCATTCTGGAAGGTGGCGCCTATGTTTTTTGCGCCGTGACAAAGGCAAAAATCCCGCTCGAAGAACTCCGTTATTGGAATGATGACCGCCAAGAAGCGTACCGGGATGCCGCCGCTGCGCTGGAAGGGTTCAAGCGGGCTGGCGCGGTATGAAGCTGATTAGCCTCAGCATCTTTCTATTAGCGTCGACGGTGTCGTCATCTATCACGCCTGCATCGCCCCTTGATTGCCATGGTATTACAGAGCAGGGCGGGATGGTTGTCTGCCAGACGACACCCGAAGCCCGCGTCGAAGTCGGTCGGGCCGAAGATGATGTTTATCCCATGTATGCGGACGCGAATGGCGTCATCATTATCGGGTTTGACCGGGATGAGCCTGCGGCTTTTGCGCGTACAGCTACGCATCGCGTGAATTTCGAGATCCGTAAGCGGAATTATGATATTTCCCGGATTGATGGCCTGCCGAGCAATATGGTGAGCAGCTATACTGAAGAAGAACTCGCACGTATCCGATCCGCATCCGCGCGTAAGAAAGTTGGGTTTGCGTCCGAAGTGGAAGAGATCGGGTTTAAGGATGGTTTTATCTATCCTGTGACTGAGCACAGAAAGACCACGAATTTCGGGGCTCAGCGAATTCTCAATGGTGAACCCAAGCGCCCGCATTTTGGCGTTGATCTCGCGGCCCCGAAAGGGACGCCAATCCTCGCCCCTGCGGACGGAATAGTGAGCCTCGCCGATAATGACATGTACTTTGAGGGCTCACTGATCATGATCGATCATGGTCAGGGGCTGATCAGCTACTACCTCCACAATGAAGAGGTGTTGGTTGAAGCCGGACAGCGCGTCAAACAAGGTGAAAAAATTGCAACAGTCGGCTCTCGTGGTCGCTCTACAGGGCCGCATTTGTGCTGGCGTCTGAAATGGCGCGGGCGCAATCTGGATCCGGAACTCCTCACACGATGGCCAGCGAGGCAAGGGTAACGCATATGGCTAAGGCCCCTGAACAGTGTCAGACGATGGTTGAGGTTCGCGAAGGCGTTGATGCGCTTGATCGAGAACTCGTGCGTCTGCTCGTCATTCGCCAAGGCTATATGGACGCGGCGGCACGGATTAAGCCCAACCGGGCGGCTGTTTATGATGCAGAACGCATCGAAGACGTAGTCTCGAAAGTCTTAGCCGAAGCCGAAATCCAGGGTTTATCCGCCGAGATCGCAGAACCTGTCTGGCGCAAGCTGATTGAGCGCTGCATCGCCCATGAATTCGAGACATTCGATGCGGAGCGGGGTGCTGCGTAAAACACAACGCTCTTCCTGTCTTCATCCGGTTTATCCGTTTGATATAAAAATAGAAACTAGGCGATTCTTCTGAAGTCAGCCTACTCTCCCGCGTCCCAATCACCCGTGATCATGCAAGTCCCGTCTGGTCGCGCCGTTGTCCCTTCGGGGCAGGCGACAGTGACAGATGCTGATGCAGCTGTGCCCGTCTCAGAGCTATCTTCGGATGTCATTGGCTTTTTCTTCATGGTTTTGACCGTGTCATTCGCCATATCCATCGCCTTGTCTTTTGCCATCTCGGTCATGCTCTTTTCATCAGCGCTACCCATCACGGCAGACTTGGCGCGATCCATCGCTGTCTCAGATACTTTACCGCCAACATTCGTGCCCGAAGTTCCCATGACGTCTTCGGCCTTATCCTTGGCCATATCCATCGCTTTATCTTTGACGATGTCGGTTGTGCTTCGCGCTTCACCACCGAAAATGGCCGCTTTGGCTTCTTCTTTTGCTTTTTCTTTAACCACATCTTGAGCCATGTCCGAACTCATGACGGTATCAACAGCTTTATCCTTGACCAGATCGACGGCCTTATCTTTCGCGACATCTGTCACATCTTGTGCATAGATGGTGGTACTGCCGAGTGACAGGATAAGGGCGGTTGAGACCGCAAAAGTTGTAAGCTTGAACATAATCATCTCCCCTGAATACGTCCCTTCATTATCATAAATGGGGGCGCGAACATAGGGTGAGAATGAGAGCACTCTTATGGCTGACGATGTGCGTGCACGGGGTCAATCCGCAGTATGTTACACAAATTTAATCGCTGGGACGAAACGCGAGAGCCGCGTTCCGCCTGATTGACTGAGCGGCGCCTAGCGCTCTGGTGTCCAGTCCTCTGTGACTTGGCACGTCCCATCATCCTTCAATTCTGTTCCCTCTGGGCAGCTTGCCAAGTCTGATTCGGGCAGGGCTTCATCAGCTTCGTCTTCCATTATGGTGACAGCATCATCAGTCGCTCCAGCCATGTCATCGTCCCAGATATCTTTCATCTGGTCTTTCATATCAGCGGCGTCATCCATCGCGTCTGACATGTCCGTCTCCACGTCCTCCATCATGTCGGATTTTTCCATCTCGGCTTTCGCCGGAATGTCTGGCTTGGGTTCTGGATCCGGCTGGGGGTCTTGGGCGAACGCTGTGGCGGCGAAAGCGAGGCTTGTGAGGCTGCTCAGAAGAAGTTTAGTCATTGGTCGTCTCAATCGACGCCCCCCATTGCGGCCATAAATGACCCCAAAATGCGGCGAGAGTTCGACTAATTCGTGTCGAAAGCAGGTACGTACTGCAACTCACCTGTTCGGGAATTGTCGTCCAGAAACAGCCCTTGCACATATTCGGGCGGGACTTCACCGTAAGTCAGTCCGCAATCGCCGATAAAGTTAAAACGGCTGTAATAGTTAGGATCACCGATCAGAAAAATAGCCTTAGCATCTCTAAGGCGTGAAATGCCTTCCTGAATGAGCGCCGAACCAATACCCTGCTTTTGTCGATCCGGATGGGCGGATACGGGTCCCAAGCCATAAAGCCCGTCCATTTCACCGTTGAGAGCGATCGGTGAGAAACTAATTTGCCCGACAATCTCGCCCTCATGGTCCACGACAAGGGATAGCAGAAGATGGCCATCTTTTCGTAAATGGTTGATGATCGGACCTTCTGACCCGTCGGAATATGGCATGGTTGCGAATGCCGCCTGAGTCAGGTGGAAGATCGCCTCGATATCGTCGATAGTTTCGGGTCGAATGATCATGTCAAGCTTTCTTGTAATGCTCACGCGGCCAGCGGCGATGGACCCAGAACCATTGGGTTGGGTTTTCCCGGATACGGTACTCGATAAAGGCCGTGACAGCACGAACGCCCGCTTCGACATCCGTGTCGCGGTCTCCGATCTTGTCCCATTCCAGGGGCGGATAGAATTTGACATGGAATTTTGCGCCATCCCGAACGACGCACAGGGGCAGGATCGGGCGTTTTGTCTTAAGCGACAGCCGCACAGCGCCTTGAGCCGTCATTGCGTCGACACCGAAGAAGGGGAGCTTTAGCCCCGTATTGAACTTCTGGTCATTCATGATGGCAATCGACTCTCCGGAGCGCAGTGCTTCAAACAGTTCTCGCCCGCCCCGGTGTGTTGATTTTTGGACCAGAAACTTTGTCCCATAGGCTTCGCGCTGTTCGCGCACCCGGCGGTCAATAAGCGGGTTGTTAATCTTGCGGTAGGTTACGCGCACGGGTTCAGGCGATTGGGTCACGACGGTCGCCATCACCTCCCAATTGGCAAAATGGCCCGAAATCAGAATGCCGGGCGCATTATCCAGAAAATAGTCGAGCCCTTCGACAGTGACGCGGGAGTCGGGTTCAAAAGCGCGAATGCGGTCTGTCAGGGCGAATTCAGCAAAGGTTCGCCCCGTATTGTCCCACTGCTCACGCAGCATGTGTTTCATGTCTGCTTCTGATGCATCAGGAAAGGCGATGCGGAGATTGGTTCGGGCGATCCGGTGTTTGGAGGTCAGCGGGCCAAATCCTCGCAAGAGGGCCCCACCCAGCCATGACACAAAGCCAAAGGGCAAAAGTCGCAAGAGACCCGTTAGCAGATCATAACCGACGGCTTCGATCCGATGGCTGAACCGGATAGGATCGCTCATTGGGGTACGTTGGCTTTCGACGAGGCGCGCCGGATGATCGGATGCAGTAACTCTCTGAGCTTCAGCTCATTCTCAAACGCGACCGTCACAGGAAACGTGTGAACGCCTTTTCGATAGCCAGAGGGCAGGCGAACGTGGTCCTTCTCCGTTGTGATCAGGGCCGCATTCTGCTCTGAGGCGAGCAGGAAAAGATGCTCAATCTCCGCCTCAGTAAATTTGTGGTGGTCCGCAAACGGGATTTCTTCTGACAGCTCAGCGCCTAGGCGCCGCAAGTGGTCGAAAAACTTGTTTGGGCGGCCAATGCCTGCAAATGCGTAGAGCGGTCCTTTGGGCGGTGCGGATTTGGGTTTTAGGTAAGCGGGAATGATGATCTGCCCAGCGAGTTGCTGTGCTAGATGGGGGTCGATCTCGAAGTCTGGCGTGGGTTTCATCAAGATGACCGCGTCTGTGCGACCGAGCGCATCTTTCAAGGGTTCCCGCAGGGGCCCAGCCGGGAAGACGCAGCCATTCCCAAACCCGACCTCGGCGTCAACGACAAGCAGGGAAAGTGTTTTCTGAAGCTGCGGGTTCTGATGACCATCGTCCATGATGATGGCGTCCGCGCCCTCGCTCACGGCCGCTAATGCCCCTTGATCCCGCTCAGTCGAAACCCAGACAGGGGCTGCCCGTGCGATGAGGAGGGCTTCATCGCCGACTTCCTCGGACGTATGGCGCGGGTTGACGGGGACGGGACCCTTGAGCCGTCCGCCATAGCCGCGTGTCAGACCATGGGCATTTACACCAAGACGTCGCAAGCTTTTGAGCAGGTAAATCGCCACGGGGGTTTTGCCTGTGCCGCCCAGCGTGGCGTTGCCCACGCAGATGACGGGAACGCCGGGATCAAGGGTCTCTGTCTTTTGTTGCCGTCGTCGCCCGGCCCACGCATAGATCGCCCCGATGGGCCGCAGAAGCGTACGGATCAGAGGTGCGCCATCGCGCCCTTCGCGGATGTTCCAGAACTCCGGCGGTCTCACAACAGGGCCTCCAGCGCTTGCACCGTCCGGTCGAGCGTACCGGAACGTCTTGCCGCAAAGCTTTGCGCGTTCCGGGCCTGTGCGTCCAGCGCGCCGGACAGTCCGACTTGGAGTTCGGTCTGCAAAAACTGCGCGTCTGTGACGGTCACGGCGTTTGCATGTGTCATGTCACGGAACAGATCTACGAAACTCGCATGGTAGGGGCCTGTGATCAGCGGAACGCCTGCTCTGGCCGCTTCCAGCGGGTTATGTCCCATGAGGGAGGGGTGGAAGGAGCCGCCGAGAACGCAAGCCTTTGAGAGCGATAGGGCGAGCCCCATCTCACCCAACGTATCCATCACATAGGCCTGTTCACCGGGATTTCCGCTTTGCGAACGGGGCGCGACGCCAAGCTGTCTGGCGATATCGGGTCCGCGCTCTGGGTGACGCGGTAGCCAGATCATGAAACTGTCGGGCATGGCCGCGTGGAGTTTGTGGAAAATCTCCTCTTCCGCTTCATGCGTGGAGGCTGCAAGCCAGACGGGGCGATTACCGATCAGCTCTGAGAGACGTTGGTGCTCTTCTAGATCATAATCGAGGGGTGGCGCGTTGAGTTTCAGGCTGCCTGCGTTGGGAATGTCCTTGCCGATGAGGTTTGAGAGGCCTTGAGTCGTCGGGTCATCCGCAGCGAGGATGGTGCTAAAAGCCCCAATGACGCTGGCGGCCATGGTGGGTTTGCTCTGCCATCCTTGCAGCGAAATTTCGCTCATCCGGGCATTGATGAGCGCTAGCGGAATATCGGCGCGCTGAGCGGTCCAGATCAGGTTTGGCCAAAGTTCACTCTCAAC
>JBCBGR010000156.1:0-6263 GCA_038526555.1 Pseudomonadota bacterium | reverse complement strand
TGGCTGGATTGTTGCTGTCAGTCGGGATGGGGTCATACGCCTTCGCCGTGCCAGCCGAGACTGAAGCCCCCGCGCATTTCTTTTGAGCAACCATGTTAGTCTCCTTTCAAGTTTGGTTTGCATTTCAAACTTGACTGATAGGAAAACTAATTTCAAGAGTTGTTTGTAATTCAAACTTGTTCGAAAGGAGATATTATGTCGAACGAAACACTGATGAAGGATCTGGAGACGGCGACGGCGATTGCGCGCCAAGGCCAGAACGCGCCTCTGTTGGGCGGCAGTATCGGGCTAATGTGGGGCGTCCTACTAACCGTTGTTCTGGGCCTGCAATACGCCATCCTTGAGCAGATTATTGCCCTGCCCTTTTATTCCATTGCCTTCTTATGGATTGGTTTTGGACTGATCGGCGGTGCGGGCAATTTTATTCTTGGACGCAAGATTGAGCAGATGGACGGGGCCTATTCTTTTGGGAACCGTGTCGAGGCTGCTGTCTGGGTCATGTTTGGCGCGATGATCAGCACATCGTTTGTGGCGGCGCTCATTGCGACAGCAACAGGCCTGCAAGATAGTACGATTTGGGGTCTCATCATTGTGCTCGCCTTTATGGGTCAGGGCTTGGCCTATGGCGCGACCACACGAATCAAACATTCCAGCCTTGTTACCTTCTCGGCCCTGAGCTGTTTCGTGGCCGGGACAGCGTCCTTGCTGGTCTATGACACAACATTAGTGTTCCTTATCGGTGCGATTGGCAGCTTCTTCGCCATCGTCATTCCATCGCTCTTCTCTCTCAAAGCTTGAGCCATGACAGAGGCACCAAACTTTGACTTAGAGGCGATTGACGATGTTATCCATGGGCGCTTGCGCCTTGGCATCATGGCCTACCTGTCCGCTGTGTCGCCTGCGAGTTTTCCGGAATTGCGCGATAAAACAGACGCGACGAATGGGAATCTTTCGACGCATCTGACCAAGCTGGAGACGGCAGGTTATGTGCAACTTGAAAAGGGCTATAAAGGCAAGCGTCCGCAGACGCTGGTCCACCTGACTGATGCGGGGCGCGAGGCCTGGATTAGCTATCTGGACGCAATGAAGGCCCTTCTGAACTCATAGGTCTATAAACGCACACATCACATCCATGCGCGCCTCGACGCTTTACGGGGCGCGCATGACTTGGCTACAGGGCAGCCATGACAAATCCTCTCTTTACGCCCTACACCCTCAAAAATCTGGAGCTGCCGAACCGCATCGTCATGGCCCCCATGACACGCAGTTTCTCCCCCGACGGCATTCCTGGTCAGAACGTCGCTGATTACTATGCTCGCCGCGCCGCGAATAATGTCGGCTTAATCGTCACCGAAGGCACGAATCCGGACCGCAAAGCGGCGGGCAATGATGCCAATGTTCCAAAATTCTACGGCGAAGCCTTGGATGGCTGGAAACGTGTCGTCGAACAAGTGAAAGCCGAAGGCGGCAAGATTACGCCACAACTCTGGCATGTCGGCATGATGCGAAAACCCGGCACAGGGCATTATCCGAACGTGCCGTCTGACAGCCCCTCAGGCTTAACACATACAGGCAAGGCCGTCATGCCGCCGCCCAGCGACGAAGACATCGCGGACATGGTCAATAGCTACGCCCGCTCTGCGGCGAGCGCCAAAGAGCTGGGTTTTGACGCCATCGAAATCCACGGCGCGCATGGCTACCTCATTGATCAATTCTTCTGGGAAGTCATGAACACGCGTGAGGATCGGTTTGGTGGCGACCTCACCCATCGTGCCACTTTTGCCGCAGATGTCATCAAGGAATGCCGGAAAGCCGTTGGCCCCGATATGCCAATCATCATCCGGATTTCTCAGTGGAAGCAGCAGGACTTCTCCGCACGTCTGGCTGAGACGCCCGAAGCCATGGAAGCGTGGCTGAAAGTCTTTGTGGATGCAGGCGTCGATTGCCTTCACTGCTCACAGCGTCGCTTCTGGGAGCCAGAATTTGATGGGTCTGATTTGAACTTTGCCGGCTGGGCAAAGAAGCTGACAGGCTTGCCCACCATTACAGTCGGGAGTGTGGGCCTCTCCTCCGACTTCATCGGCGCATTCCAAGGCCAAGACTCAGAGGCCCGGTCTCTGGATGATCTCATTGAGCGGTTGGAAAAAGACGAGTTTGATCTCGTCGCCGTCGGCCGCGCCGTTCTGCAAGACCCGGAATGGGCAACGAAGGTGAAAGAAGGGCGTGACGACGAGCTCAAAGACTATGACGCCAAGGCCCTCGCGACGCTTTATTAGCGGTCGCGCATGGCCAGCTGAATAAAATTGGTCAGGAAAGGCCGAGTCTCTCGCGGGTCCAAAATGTCCTCAATACCGTACCGTTCTGCCGTGCGGAATGGGGACGTCACCTCAGCAAGCTTCGCCTTGATGGCTGCTAATGTAGACTCCGGATCATCACTCGCGGCCAGCTCCGATTGGTAGGCGACTTCAACGCCGCCTTCGATGGGCAAGCTCCCCCAATCCCCACTCGGCCACGCTGCGCGATATTGGAAACGCGTGTGATTACTCATCGCGGCGCCTGCGACACCGTAAGCTTTACGGATGATCACGCTCGCCCACGGGACCGTCGCGCCATAAATCGCACTCATCGTCTCAACGCCCCTACGAATTGTGGCCGCTTTCTCTGCATCTAGTCCAATCATAAAGCCGGGATTGTCGACGAGGTGAATAATCGGGAGGCCAAACTGTTCGGCAAGTGCAACATGCCGTTTGACCTTCTCCGCTGTTCCAGCCGTCCAAGACCCACCCAGATAGCTGGGGTCAGAGGCAGTGACGGCCACAGGCCAACCATCCAGTCGCGCGAGTGCTGTGATGGCAGCACGCCCCCAACGCCGCCCCATTTCAAATACACTGCCCTGATCCATCACGGAATTCACAATCGTGCGCATGGAATAGGCCTTGGAGCGATCACGCGGGACGATGGAGAGCAGTGCGTCGTCTATTCGGCTCGGGTCGTCTTGTGGCGTCTGATAAGGCAGACTTCGACCAACACTATCCGGAAGGAACGACAGGAAAGCCCGAGCGCGCTTAAACGCTTCGTCTTCACTGGCGACTTCATCATCCACGACACCGTTACGTGTGTGAATGTCCGATCCCCCGAGACCTTCTTTATCAAGGCTTTCTCCAAGAGGAGCGACAATGGCGGGGCCAGCGGTAAAGACTTGTGACAGGCCTTTGACCATGACGGAGTAGTGAGAGGCAACGACACGCGCCGCCCCCAATCCCGCACACGGCCCCAGCGCGAGCGCCACGACCGGCACTGTCTCCTGATTGCGGATGATCGCATCAAAACCGGGGACCTCAGGCACATAAGTGTAGCCCATCGCTTCGAGGGACTTAACCGAGCCGCCCCCGCCCGTGCCGTCAATCATGCGGATCAAAGGGATCCCAAACTCAGACGCCATCAATTCAGCATGAATAAACTTACGATAGATGGCCGCATCTGACGCACCACCCCTGACAGTAAAATCATCAGCAGACGCAACAACAGGACGGCCCGCGATGGCGCCCTGCCCGTAAATGAAATTGGACGCCGACGAACGGATAAGCCTCCCGGCCTCATCATATTCGCCGGAGCCTGCCAGCTTCCCGATCTCGCGAAATGAGCCTTCATCTAGCAGACCATCAATCCGGTCGCGCGCGGTCAGTTTGCCCCGCTTTTTCTGGCGTGCCACTTTGTCTGCGCCGCCCATCTCCTCAGCATAGGCCTCGCGACGGGCTTTCTGATCCAGCTCCGGCGACCAGTCGTTCGGTTGATCAGGCATCAGGAATACCCTTGTCGGCGCGCTTCCAGCCTTGCAGATCATCGTCCCGCATCATTTTACGCGTGAGGCCCGGAAAGACCCGCGAGCCGATATCAAAACCCCAACGAATGCCCGGCGGGATGAAGACTTGAGGCCTGTCTTTTTTGACAGCGTTCAAGACGGCTTTCACGACGTCATCAACGCCGATCTCCGGGGTTGATTTAGACCGCGTGACCCCGTCAATCATCCGAGTCCGGACCATAGCGGGGTGAACACTCGTTACACCCACAGATGTTCCATCAAGGTCATATTCAAGACACCGCGTGAAGCCGTTCACTGCAAACTTGGACGCTGTGTAAGCCGCCATGCCCGGAGACCCAATCACGCCAGCAACAGAACTCATATTCACAATATGAGCCTGCTTCTTGTTCCTTAAGTGCGGAAGCGCGGTGTGGGTGATGGCCATCAACCCAATCACATTGAGATCAATCGTGGCTTTCCAGCGCCCGAACGGAACGGCATCATACTCCCCCGATGTGGCGATCCCGGCATTGTTAATCAGGATGTCAAAGCCGATCTGAACCGCGTCCTCGGTCGCAGCCACAGCTTCTTCGACTTTCGACAAGTCCGCTTCAAGCGTGTGGTAGGTTTGCCCCTCCGCTTCAACAGCCATTTTTGTGTTCGCCTGTGCATCCGCGCGTAGATCACATCCGATGATGTTACAGCCCGCTTTAGCAAACGCCACAGCCAAGCCTTGTCCGATCCCGCGCGCCGCGCCCGTAATCAAAACCGTTTTGCCTTTGTAATTCACAGGGCGTTCATGGCAGGCTGATAGAAACCTGCCAAGCTGAACCGTAAAGAAAGGCTCTTGTGATGCCCAACAAACTCTTAGCTATTGCTGGAACACTCGCATTAGCGATGCCAGCTACCGTTTTTGCGCAAGTTGAGGACGCCAAAATGCCGGGCGTTATTCATGTCACCGAGTCCGCAACAGTCGATGTCATCCCTGACATTGTGTCCATTTCTGCGGGCGTCGAAAGCAATGCAGTGACAGCTAAAGAAGCGATGACAATCAACTCTGAGCTTATGCAGAATGTTTTTGACGCGCTGGAACAAAACGGAATTGAACGAAAAGACATCTCAACGTCCTACCTCAATTTGAACCCTGTCTATGATTATGAACGTCGGGTTGAAGGCCAACCGCGATTAATTGGCTATGAAGCTAGCAATCAAATCACAGTAAAATCACGCGATTTGGACAGCACAGGTTTACTCATCGACGCAATGATCAATGCAGGAGTCAATAACATTGACGACGTAAACTTCCGTGTCAGCGACTCGGAGGACGCCCAAGGAGAAGCCCTGAGGTCGGCCATCAAAGACGCCAAGACTAAAGCAGAAATGATGGCAGACGCTTCCGGTGTGAAACTGGGCCGCCTCCTCTCTATGAAAGAAGGCCGTTCGCCTGGTCCCATGGTTTATGATGAGATTGTTGTTACGGCATCACGGTCAGCAAATGCTGCTCCGCCTATTTCTCCGAAGCAGCAAACAATTAGTGCTACTGTGACTTTAAGCTACGCCATTCTCGACTAGAGGCTCGCCGCCACCTCAAGAATGAGTTCAGCCAGTTCTTTTGGCTGATCTTCTTGCAGAAAATGCCCCCCTTGCTTGATGTCCCTGTGGGGCTGACCTTTTGTGCCCGGAATCAGCTTCTGGAAAACCTTCTGACCGCCTGCCGTCACAGGGTCCTGATCCGAGAAACAAGTCACAAAAGGTTTGGTCCACTGGGATAGAACTTTCCACGCTTCACGGTTATCAGCTGCACCGTCCTGATCCGGCGACGTGGGAACCAGGGCTGGGAAAATCCTTGCGCCAGCCTTGTATGTCTCATCCGGGTAGGGCGCGTCATAGGCGGCAACTTCATCGTCAGACAGCGTCCGGACGGTCGCGCCTTGAAGAATATTACCCGTCGGGAATTCCGGCACATTTTGAGAAAAAGCCTGCCATTTCAGGAAGGCTTCGCCCGCTGGGTGCTCTCCGGTCGGCAGCATCGTGTTGCCAGCGACAACAGCGGCGAATTGATCGGGGCGCGCCGCGACAAGACGCAATCCCAGTAGCCCGCCCCAATCCTGACAGAAAAGAAGGACATTCTCCAACTTCATGCTGTCGAACCATTCCAGCATCCATGCGACATGGGCTGAATAGCTATAATCAGACAGTTCGGTCGGCTTATCGGATTTCCCGAAGCCGATCAGATCGGGCGCGATGACCCGAAACCCAGCAGCCGCGACGGGGCGAATCACATTCCGGTAGAGATAAGACCAGCTCGGCTCCCCATGCATCATGACAACGACCTGCCCATCCCGGGGCCCTTCATCGACATAGTGGAGCCTTAAATCCTCTCCAACTTGCGCATAATTTGGTGCAAAGTCGTAACCCGGCAAATTGAGAACGTCTGACAGCCGATTTGACAATTTGCCGG
>JBCBGR010000155.1:0-6290 GCA_038526555.1 Pseudomonadota bacterium | reverse complement strand
CACCCTCCCACACGATTGATGATATCCTGACCCCGCTCGCGATCGCCGTCGTCATCGATCACAAGGTTAGAGAAGTCGAAGAGACAGCTTTTGCAGAGCTCGCAGATGG
Source organism: Pseudomonadota bacterium (assembly GCA_038526555.1). Classification (GTDB taxonomy): domain Bacteria; phylum Pseudomonadota; class Alphaproteobacteria; order Caulobacterales; family Maricaulaceae; genus Litorimonas. Next base: position 6,181 of record JBCBGR010000155.1, on the reverse strand, counting down.
TTTGTTAGAACTTTTCGGCTATAAGCCAATGGGTGCGAAAGCCATTCTAAAATGGTTCGATGATCATCAGGAAAGCCTGGAAGACCAGCTCTGGGAAAAGGGTGGCAACACAATGGTGCTTCGTGCGCTCACGCGGTTCAAAAAGCCTGTTTATTGCGAAGCCATTTATGATGCGCTCGTGTCAATCGCTGTGGCTGATAAGGAATATGTGCCCGAAGAGTCGCGACTGATTAAATCCGCCGCGTCTATCTATGGTTATCAGCGACCACCCATTCCCATAACGCGTAACTAGCCCGCAGCTTAGCTATTGGCTTCTTGGGCCTCACGCGCGCGCTGATCTTTCTTGCGCTCATGCTCAAGCAGATAGCGCTTGCGGATGCGGATACTCTCTGGCGTGACTTCAACAAGCTCGTCATCATTGATAAATTCGAGCGCGAATTCGAGCGTGACGTCGACAGGCGTGACAAGCACGACGGCTTCGTCTGAGCCTGCCGCACGGATATTCGTCAACTTCTTGCCCTTGAGCGGGTTCACAGTGAGATCATTATCCCGACTGTTCACGCCGATCACCATGCCCTCATAGACTTCAGTCGCGTGACCAATGAAGAGCTTGCCGCGTTCCTGGAGGTTCCAGAGCGCAAAGGCGAGCGCCTTGCCCGTATCCTTGGAGATGAGAGCACCCTTCTGACGACGCCCAATCCCCGCCGCAGCCCGGGGGGCGTAGCGATCGAAATTGTGATACATCAGGCCGTTACCGCTCGTCAGCGTCATGAACTCGCCGCGGAAACCGATAAGACCGCGTGTCGGAATATCATAATCCAGCCGGATACGCCCCTGCCCGTCCGGCTGCATATTTTTCATGTCGCCTTTGCGCTCATTCAGGCGCTGGATGACGGCACCTTCAGTGCCTTCTTCGAGGTCAACCGTCAGCGTTTCCCAAGGCTCGCAAAGCACGCCGTCAATCTCTTTATTAATCACCTGTGGGCGGGAAATGGCAACCTCATAGCCTTCCCGGCGCATATTCTCGATCAGGATCGAAAGGTGAAGCTCACCGCGGCCTGAGACACGGAACTTATCAGCTTCAGAGAGCTGCTCCACGCGAAGTGCCACATTGTGGATCAACTCTCGATCGAGACGGTCCTTAATGTTACGTGACGTGACATATTTGCCCTCGCGGCCTGCAAAGGGGCTGTCATTGACCTGGAACGTCATGGAGAGGGTCGGCTCATCCACTGTCAACATGGGAAGACGTTCGAGCGTCTCGACATCACAGACCGTGTCTGAAATCCCGATATTCTCGATGCCGGTGAAGGTAACGATGTCACCCGCGGACGCCTTGTCCGTTTCAACCCGTTCCAAGCCCATAAAGCCAAAAATCTGCCCGATCTTCGCTTTGCGGTCTGTCCCGTCAGCGGCGGCGACCATTACAGGCTGACCTTTAGACACAGTCCCGCGTTGAATGCGGCCAATCCCGATCACGCCTTTATAGCTGTCATAATCGAGCGCGCTCACCTGCAACTGCAAAGCGCCGTCCGGATCAACGTCAGGGACAGGCGCATGTTCAACAATCGTCTCAAAGAGCGGCGTCATGTCCGTGCCTTCGACCCCAGCCTCTGGTGCGGCCCAGCCATTAATGGCAGAGGCAAACACGGTCGGGAAATCCATCTGCTCATCGGTCGCACCCAGGCGATCGAAGAGATCAAAGGTCTGGTCGACAACCCAGTCAGGGCGCGCGCCTTGACGATCGACTTTGTTGACGACGACAATGGGCTTTAGTCCGCGTTCCAGCGCCTTACGTGTTACAAACGTTGTCTGCGGCATCGGGCCTTCGACAGCATCGACGAGCAGAACGACAGAATCGACCATGCTGAGCACGCGCTCGACTTCGCCGCCAAAATCGGCGTGACCGGGCGTGTCGACAATATTGATACGCCATTCCTGACCATCCGGCGCGTTCCAACGGATCGCTGTGTTCTTGGCCAGAATGGTAATGCCGCGTTCCCGCTCAATGTCGCCGGAATCCATGACGCGTTCAGCTTGCTCGCCACGCTCATCGAGGGTTCCAGACTGGCGGAGCAGTTTATCGACCAACGTGGTTTTGCCGTGGTCAACGTGCGCGACAATCGCGACATTACGGAGATATTGAATACTATCAGACATGGCGCGCCCCTTAGACAGAAGTTGGCGCGATTCAAGCGAAGATGTAAGCGCTATGGAGGCTAATCGCGGATCGCATCTCGCAGATACAATGAACCCGTATAGACCGACAGGATGGCGGCAAGCCAGACCAACCCCAAACCCGACCAATAGGCAACTGTCACAATATCGGGCAGAACGCTATCAATCGGCAAGTATGCCTTCGCCAGAACCCAGACGATCAATGCCGCAATACCAAGCAGTTCAAAGGCCGTCTTCCATTTGGCCAGACTAGTCGGGGACATGACTTTCCCGGTCAAAGCGGCATGCTCTCGTGCACCGGATACAAGGATATCCCGAAAAATGATCGCCAGTCCGGGGATGAGAATGATCCAATTGCCACGAAATGCGATCATGAACGCAACCAGGCATCCTGCGACCAACAGTTTATCCGCAATCGGATCGATCATTCGCCCAAAACCCGTCACAACTTTCCAGCGGCGCGCCAAAAACCCGTCCAACCAGTCCGTGAACGCCGCGAGCGCAAATAGGGGGGCAAGGACCATGAGTGAGCCAAATGGACTGCCCCACCCAAATTCCAGCGACAGGATGCCAATGATGAAGACAGGTATCAGCGCAATGCGTGAGACTGTCAGCGCATTGGGAACCCAGAAGAACGGATGGCGTTGTGCAACTGTCAGGTTAGACATGGGCTAAATCTCATCCGCGAGGTTACGGGTTATAATGCGATAGCCGGACAAGATGGAGAATATGGCCGCCAGCCAGAGGCAGAGCTGACCAATAACCCAGATCATGGGTGAAGCTGCGCCATAAACCTCCATGGTCTGATCCGTGCCCGCGCGTAGACGATCAAACAGTTGCGTTAGCCAAGGCGACGCTACCAATAGAGACACGCCGAGCATCGCAAACGCCCCCTTCGCATTGGAGATCGGATTGTCGGGCCATCCGAAGCGTGACAGCTGATATCCTTTGACGATACCGACTAGCACCTCACGACCAATCAGGATGATCACGGGCACGAGATAGGCCCAATGCAGTAAGTCATTCTGCCAGAGGACTATGCTTAGCGCTATCAGCACACCGAGAGTTAGAACTGTATCCGCCACATCGTCCAGATAACCATATCGGCGCATTGCACTCCGAGCCGAACCGCCAAACACGTCATCGAGTATGTCTGTGACGGCTGCGATCACGAAGAGCGCACTGGCTAGGATGGAGATTTCGACCTCAGGCCAGCGCCACAGGATTAGCCCCATAATGACAGGCGTCACAAGAAGCCGCAGCAGGGTCAAGGCATCGGCAAAGGCCCCACCCGTTTCTTCCGGTGACAGAGTATCATTCATGGAAGTAGTCATGAATTTGCTGCGCGAGCTTTTGGCTCACACCCTCCACGCTCGATAGCTCGTCAATCGAGGCATTTTTGACAGCCTTCGCCGATCCAAAATGCCCCAAAAGCGCGCGTTTACGCCCCGGCCCCACACCCGGAATACCATCAAGCGGGTTGCGTTTCATGCTCTTTTTACGACGCGCCCGGTGCGTTCCGATAGCAAAGCGGTGCGCCTCGTCCCGCAGACGCTGAAGGTAATACATGGCCGGGTTGCGCGGCGGCAGTGTAAAGGGGTCCCGATCATTCATATAGAAGGTCTCGCGTCCTGCGTTGCGTTCTGGCCCTTTGGCAATCGCCACAAGGGTGATCCGACCCAAAACGCCTAATTCTTCCAATACCCCCGTCACAGCAGACAATTGTCCTTTACCGCCATCAATCAGGACGAGATCAGGCCATTCCAAAGTCTCGTCTTTGACCAAGCGACCAAACCGACGGCTCAACACCTCCCGCATCATTCCAAAGTCATCATTCGTGACCTCGGTCTCTTTGATATTGAACGTCCGATAATCGCGCTTTCGGAAGCCTTCCGGTCCGGCGACAATAAAGGCTCCAATCGCGTTGCTGCCTTGATTATGGCTATTATCATAAACTTCGATCCGGTTCGGGATCTCGTCCATACTGAACAGTTCCCTTACCTCTTCCAGCAACTTGGCCTGGTTTTTCGTCTCGGCCATGCGTCGGCCAAAGGCTTCCTGCGCGTTGCGGCGGGCCATTTCGAGGAGCTTTTTCTTTTCCCCACGCTGCGGCACAGACACACTGATTTTGCGATCGGCTCGCTCTGACAGCGCGGTTTCAATCAGCTCCAAGCTAGGTAAGTCATGGGAGACGAAGATTTCTTTCGGGATCGGTTTATCGGAGTAGAATTGCGCGACAAACGCGTCGAGCACCTCTTCCGGCCCTTGGTCCTTTTCATGACGGGGGAAATGCGCGCTATTCCCCCAATTCTGCCCGGCGCGGAAGAAGAAGACCTGAACGCAGCTCTGCCCGCCCGCTGAATGGACAGCTATCACATCCCCGTCGCTGAAGGTGGTCGGATTAATCTTACCCAGATTACTATTGTTGATCTTGGCGAGCGCATGGAGACGGTCGCGGAGTTCTGCCGCTTTCTCAAAACGCATCTCTTTGGATGCGGCTTGCATTTCATCCTGCAAGCGTTGTCTCAGCGCATCTGAACGACCTTTCAGAAAATCTTCGGCGTCTTCCACAAGTTTGCCATACTCATCGAGATCAACGACACCCGTACAGGGCGCGGCGCATCGCTTGATCTGGTGCTGTAAACAGGGCCTCGTGCGACTTTCATAGATGCTGTCAGAACAATTCCGCAGGCGAAACGCGCGTTGGAGTGTATCCAGCGTTCGGTTCACGGCACCGGCACTGGCAAAGGGACCATAATAGTCGCCCTTTATCTTCTTTGCGCCCCGATGCTTCACGACCTGAGCGGCCGGGTGGTTCTTCCGCACAAGGATGTAAGGAAAGCTCTTATCGTCGCGGAGCAGGATATTATAGCGCGGTTTCAACCGCTTAATCAGCTGCGCTTCGAGGAGGAGCGCTTCGACTTCAGACTCGGTGACGACAAATTCCATATGGGTTGTCGCGCGGATCATGCGCCTTAACCGCGTCGGGTGCCGATCATATTTCGTGTAGGCTGTGACCCGTTTTTTCAGGTCTTTCGCTTTTCCTATGTAAAGCACAGTCCCATACTGGTCTGTCATTCGGTAAACGCCCGGCTTATTGGGGAGACGCTTCACGTAATGCTGAATGCGCTTCGGACCCGACAGTACAGGCTTCTTGGCAGGTGCTTCGCCCAAACCGTTTCCGGTCAGGTCTTCAACTTTGCTATCCGAGTCGTGCGGGTTCACACGCTAGACCTAGGAGTCTGACGGCTCCACTGCAAACGCTTCAAGTGTAGAAAGTGGAATCCGCTCTAGCGCGATCTGATGCGTCGACTCCAGAACGACTTTCGGCGCTTTCCCGGCTTTGTGGGCTTCCCGCCAGCGATCCAGGCACAAACACCAGCGGTCACCCGCTTTAAGACCCGGAAACCGATATTCAGGGCGCGGCGTTACCAGGTCGTTTCCCTGCGCCCGACTATAGGCCAGGAATTCGTCTGTCATGACAGCGCAGACGATATGGCGGCCGCGGTCTTGGACCTGCGTTTCACAGCACCCGTCTCGAAACCATCCCGTCAGCGGGTCCATCGAACAGGGCGCGAGAGGCTTTCCCAGAACGTTGAGAGAGTTAAACCGGGACATCTCAGCGACTTTTCACGATTTCGACGCCAGCCGCGTCGGCTTTTAGCAACGCTTGGGGCTTTGCGATTGAGACAGCAACGCGCTGCACGCGGGCGTCTTCGGCTAGCGCCCAATCGGCGATGCGTTCCGCCAGCGTTTCAACCAGCTGCACATGGGTTTCAACGGCGATGCGTTCAGCGGCTTCCGCAACGAGCGCGTAATCCAGTGTCTCATGAAGGCGATCTTCTTCCGGCAGAGCCATGTCGCCCATATCGAGCTCGACGTCGATGATCACAGGCTGGGTCTGCTCATGCTCATGCGGATGAACGCCGATACTGGCCTGGATCAGCAAGCCGCGGACAAAAATCCGAGTCGAGACCTGGCCCTTGCGGGCGAAACGGCGGAG
>JBCBGR010000154.1:0-6297 GCA_038526555.1 Pseudomonadota bacterium | reverse complement strand
TGCTGACTTTGGCCAAGGTTTCTTGAAAAACGACCGACTGAGCCATTGATCGATCAGAGCGAAATCAGGCTCTCCTTCTTGAGATATGCCACCATCAACATCGACGGATAAATCGTGCTCCGCGAGGAAACTGTCCAACGGGCCATTGGCTGGGCCTGTATCCGTGGCGAGCAAGTCTGTGTTTGTGACGATGGTGACATTCCCCACCCCGCCCAAATTCAGAACGGCCGTAACGCCCGGCAATTCAGAATATCGCACAAGAGCTTGGTGGTAGATCGGAGCCAATGGCGCGCCTTGACCACCCGCAGCAACATCTTCACTCCGAAAATCAAACACCACTGGGCAGTTGATGGCGTCTGCGAGACTCTGACCGCGCCCTAGTTGCAGTGTTTTCCGTTTATCCGGGCGGTGTAAAACCGTCTGTCCGTGATACCCGATGAGATCGATTTCGCTCACATTCGCCGTATTGATGGCTGAGATGTGTGCCTGATCGAGCACTTCTTCAGCCTCTGCCAAGTAGTTCGGCGCGGGACCATCAAAATTCCAAGACAAGGTATTCTGCGTCGCATCCGCCAAGACCATCCGTTGTTGATGCGCGTATGGAACCGTTATCGAAGGACCGAAACTGAAAATCTGCTCTCCATCCGTTTCAATGATGGCCGCGTCCACGCCATCGAGCGAGGTTCCACTCATCAATCCCAGTGCTGTGTAGACTTTTGCCATATCTCCCTTTGACACCATAATTCACGCGATTAGAAGCCGCGCGTTATGACGGATTACAAATCAGATCTGATAACCACGCTGACCGAGCGTGGATTCCTGTATCAATGCACCAATGAAGCCGGGTTGGACACGGCCGCTTTGGAGGGCGTGACAGGGTATATCGGTTTCGATTGCACAGCCCCCAGCTTACATGTGGGAAGCCTTGTCCAAATCATGATGTTGCGGATTTTGCAGCGCTCAGGCGGCACACCCATCGTCCTGCTCGGCGGTGGAACAACAAAGATCGGCGACCCCTCTGACAAGGATAAGTCGCGTCCCATTCTGACACCTAAAGCCATTCAGCAAAATAAGGACGGCATTCGTCAGGTCTTCTCAAAGTTCCTGGACTTTGACGGCCCGAATGCCGCGATTATGGTCGATAATGACGACTGGCTCGGAAATCTCGGCTATCTCGACTTCCTGCGCGACGTTGGTAAGGAGTTCACCATCAACCGCATGGTAACGATGGACACGGTCAAACGGCGGCTCGAAAACGAGCAGCCTATGACCTTCCTGGAATTCAATTACCCGCTTCTTCAAAGCTACGATTTTGTGGAGCTTTACAGGCGTTATCAATGTCGCCTTCAGCTGGGCGGATCAGATCAATGGGGGAATATCACGACAGGTGTCGACCTGACGCGCCGGATGGAGGGCGCGGAGGTCTTCGGTTTCACCACGCCACTGATAACAACCGCCTCTGGCGGAAAAATGGGTAAGACGGCTGACGGCGCTGTCTGGCTGAATGGCGACCCAGCGCTCGGTGAGAACTTCACCCGAAGCCCTTATGAATATTGGCAATTCTGGCGCAATACGGATGACGCCGATGTTGGTCGGTTCATGCGTCTGTTTACAGATATGCCTCTCGACGAAATCGCGACTTTTGAAGCGATGGAAGGCGCAGATATTAACGTCGCCAAGACGAAACTCGCAGACGAAGCCACGGCTTTACTTCACGGGATTGAGGCTGCTGAGAAAGCCAAAGCCACAGCGCAGGAGACCTTTGCAGGGGGCGCGGCCTCAGGACTGCCAACGACAGATGTCTCAAAAGACGCCCTGATTGGCATGGGTATTTTGAGCGCGACCGTCACGGTCGGCCTCGCCGCGTCCAATGGTGAGGCCAGACGCCATATAAAAGGTAATGCGTTGAAACTGAACGATGTGGCTGTGACGTCCCATGAGACAGTCATTTCCGCTGATGACATCCAAAACGGAGTCGTCAAACTCTCCGTAGGAAAAAAGCGTCACGCGCTTCTAAAAGTGATCGACGCCTAATCAAGTCCAGCGTCTTCGACCGGATCCTGACTGGATTCCATAGCTTCGGTCACACTCTCAGGGAGATCTTCGCGGTTCTCCCTGAAAATTCCGCGGATAAATCCGGGTGTGAGTGCGGACAGCGGATTGATCGCGATAAGTGCTTGCGAGAAAGGGCCATCAATCGTGTAAGTCAGCGCGAAAATTCCTTCGCCATCCTGACCCACCAGAAGGTCGCCGAAAAGAGGTATGTCCTTCAAAATGGAATTGGCGGTGTAAGCCGGAACCAGCGTGCCGCCAAAATCGAGGCTTCGGGTCGAAAGATCAATTTCACCCGCACCAGTCATGCCAAGCGCCGAACCACGCAATTTCGCATCCCGTACGGACAACATCTGATTTTGGAGACCAAAGTCGAACGACAATTCGTTTAACGACAGGCCCTCCCCTGACAGCGTTTCAACAAACCCCGTCAATGACGCCAATGAGAGAATTTGCGCAAGGAAGGGCGCATTTCTCGCCTTGAAATCCTCGATATTCACTGCGCCAAGGATCGGCGCATTTACATCAGCGGGTGGCAATGTTGCCTCGAGCCACATGCTCCCGCCTTCTAACGAATTCACGCCCAGAAGAGACGCCGATATATCGGACACGTCTGGCACACGCATCGTCGCGGACTGCATGCCATCGTCAATCCCTTCAATTTTTAGTTCGATTGGCCCGGCAGGCCTTGAGCCCGTAAGGTTCATAAATTCAACCGCATTGCCATCATGACGGTAGGCAAGCGACGCGTCTGAGACGGGGTAATCTGGCCCCAAGATGATCTCATCGAAAGCGGCTTCGACAGATATGGGCAAATTGGCCGTCGGTTGGCCCGCTTGCTTAATCGCATTCAGAACAAATTCTGAGACATCCAACATTGCACCTGAGGCTTCAATCTTCAGGCGGTTGGCGTCTTCGTCACGGGATAGGCTGGCTTCGCCCTGCATCAGACCTTCAATATTCAAGCGATCAAGCTCTGCCTTTTCCAGAGCAAAGTTGGACCTCAGGAATACGGCACCCTCTAAGTCCAAGCCATCTGCGTTCAGTCGCACGCTTGGAAAAGACGTCACGTCGTCTGTGCGCACCATATCAACCTTGACCTCGCCCTCACCTCCAATCGGCTTTGACCACAGGTTACCGAAAGTCAGCTCCGCAGGAGTCAGGTCGACAGTTGCAAAGGCTTCCGAGACATTCAGCCCCTTTCCCGTCGCCTCAATATCGACACCGATTTCACCACCAAACACTTCGCGAAAACCTACACCCAAAGCATCCAGCGTCTTTCGATCCATAAGACCACTAATCCTGTAGCGTGTGGGCTCACCATTCTGTCCGTAGCGCTCGGCCCAAGAGAGGTCGGCGCGCCAAGGTCCCAGATTGGCTGCACCGTTGAGGAACAGCCCTTCCTTCCCGCCTTCAATCGTCAAATCGCCCTGTTCCAACGTATAGGGACCGAAACGAAACGCGGAACGGGCGTTTTTAAACTCTCCAGTGACACTATATTCAATCCGGTCTTGGTCGAAAAACTCCAGTAACGGACGCTTAATGTTGAGCGTAACCGCCGCATCGCCACCAAAACTATCCGGGCTTGCCCCATAACGCGTCAGATATTCAAAGGGCGGTTGATCGATAAGCCTCATGAGGGAGTCGAGCTGTCCTTCCGCATTCGCGCTGATCAGAATATCACCCCCTTTGGGCGTCAGGCGCGGTATATCAACATCACCTCCGACGATGGTGATGTCATTAATCACTCCTTCCTCCAAAACGAAACCAAACCGATTACCCGCAATTCTCCCGCTGCCTTTCGCGCCGACGAGAGGGTCCATTGTGCTGATGTAGCGGACAACACCGTCTTGGACATCGAAGGTGAGCTCCAATCGACCATCGGTCAGTTGAGGATCGTCAAAAAAGGCCTGGTCCAGATCGACGTCGAATTGAACATTTTGAACAGTGCCTTCAAGCACAGACCGATCGATCCAGCGACGTGCGCCGTCTGCAGCTCTTATAGGCCAAAGTGTGAGAAGTTGGGGCGCTGTCAGTGGAGTATCAGTTTGCCCGACCAGGATAAGCTTTGACAAACCCGTCTTATTGGTTCCGATTTGACCAGAGAGGCTCAGTGAAAAGCCGTCAAACTGCGCGGCGAGGCTGTCGAAAGTCAGCGTTCGCGTATCCAGGTCAAGTTCACCGACCGCATCTGCGCTTTGGAATTCCAGCGGCCCCTCAAATGTCGGGGTCAGATCAAGCGTGGCATCGCGAACATCTAGATCAAATTTGGGGGATGTGCTAACATCCCCATCCTGGATGCGACCAATTTGAAAAATCCGACCAGACGCATTCAAGCTCAGACGTTCAGCCGCCACATCAAACTGCTCAACTTCCATGACTTCTTCACCGGGGTCGAGCGATGCGCGTATCCGGACTTGGTCAACCGATTGCGTTTCGCCAGCAAGATTGATGCGTCCAGATCCGGCTTCAAAGTCAACAGATGCCGCTTGAAGTCCATCTGCAGCGTTCGAGGCTTCAAGCGAGACATTCAAAGGCAGATCAAAGGCCTGCAGCACGGACAGACGCCCCGTCGCAGGCGCAAGGTCCCGTAAAATCAGCTCATCCGACTTCACTGACAAGTTTGTCCAACGAAAGCGCTCATTTGTCTTCAGAGAGACGGAGACTGAGCCGCTGTCAGTCCCGTCCGAATTTTGAAGGGCACCATCGATGAATAGCTCTGCCACTTCACCATCAAATTCACCGTCGAGCTGTCGTAGATCAGCCGATATATCTAATCCGTCTTGCGCGCGGCGAACATTCAAACGCGTGCCGGACAACGATATAGATCGAAAGTCCTCAAGGAATGACAGCTCGACACTGTCATCTTGTTCTGCAACTCCTCGGAAGATAGGACCAACACCGCCGACGGTGTCAGGGGATCCAAGACCAGCAATAATCTCGCCCTCATCAGTCTCGACCCAACTGACTTCTCCCCCAATAATAGAAACATCACGGAGCGACGCTCTGCGCTTAAAAATATCTTCGCGGGTCGTTGTGGCCTCAAGTCGGTCGAGCGTTTGAACAATGTTCCCCGCAGTATCATAGACCGTCATATCAGAGACAATGAAAGTCACCGTCTTATCTGACGGGTTCCATTTGAGTTGAAGCGTCTCAAGCTCCGCTGTCGCGCCGCCAAAACTCTGGGAAAACCAGCGCTCAAAAGAAGGCCGCATGGACGTTAAATCCGCAGACTGTCGCGTTAATAGGTTCACGGAGAAGAACAGCGCCACGATACCTAGCGCTAGTGTAACAGACAGGACTTCGCCGCCTAAACGGAAGAACCTATACCCGACACGCCGCCCCAAGACGCGACTGGAATCCCTCCAGCTTGATGATGCAGACGAAGTCTCAGCGTCAGCCTGTAATTCCTCAGTGGTTTCGGCCTTGTCGGATGTCGGGCGCTTTGCCATAGACCTCCTGCGCTAACGAAGGGTCAGCCTTACGTCTAGCATGGCTCGCAAGACGTAAGGTAAATTATCAGTAGGATTGGAAGGACCCGATTATGTCAGAACTTACCGTTGGAAGCGCCGCACCAGACTTCACTCTGCCCAGTGATGGCGACGGCTCGCTGACACTCTCCGACTTCAAAGGACAGAATGTCGTGCTATACTTTTACCCGCGCGATGACACGCCGGGCTGCACGACTGAGGCCAAAGAGTTCACAGATGCGAAAGACGAACTTGCGGGCATGAATACGGTCGTTATTGGCATGTCAAAAGACACGCCTGCCAAGCATGACAAATTCATTGCGAAACATGATCTCGATGTGCGTCTCGCTTCTGATGAAGAAGGCGGGGCACTCGTAGCTTACGGTGTCTGGGTTGAGAAGAAGAATTATGGCAAAACCTATATGGGTATTGAGCGCTCAACTTTCCTTATCGATGAGGACGGCAAGATTGCCGAAATCTGGCGCAAAGTCCGCGTAAAAGGCCATGTCGATAAAGTCGTTGACGCCGTCAGAGCCCATGTGGACTGACGGCAACCCGCTCTCAGTTTTGACCGAAGGGGATCCGGCAACGAAAGCCTTGAAAGGTCGGAACTTTCGCAAAGCCATATTGGAAGGCGCATACTCGCCCTCCTCTCAAGATCAGCTCATCGACGCACCAGCGCGTCCTGATCGTCCTGAGCTGGTCTCTCCAAAACATCTGGCCAAACGCCGCCTCGGATCCCCTTCGGTCAAAACTGAGAGCGGGTTGCCGTCAG
>JBCBGR010000153.1:0-6314 GCA_038526555.1 Pseudomonadota bacterium | reverse complement strand
CAAATTGGCGTTTTTCAGGATTTTCCAAGCCTTCAGCACACGCTGGAAGCTTTCTTCCGCGTCGCGTTTTCCTTGGTTGGCGTCCGGGTGGAACTGTTTAACGAGCTTGGTGTAGCGCTTGCGCACCTCTTCCTGCGTCGCCCCTTCATCGAGGCCGAGGTCATGTAGCGCTTTGAGTGCCATCTTGGAGACCGTGCGGCGCGGCGCGCTATCAACACTGCCCGGATCAGAGCCGTCGCCGAAAATCTGGTAGCCTTCTGTTGTCGCAGAGGTGGCGCCCGCCTTGCGACGTTTATTGGCTTGAGCGCGTTCGGCTGTGTTCTTTCGGACGTCCCAAGTCGGGCGGTGACCGTGGCGCGCGCCTTGCTGCCATTCGGCGATGTCACTGTCGCTCATGCCGGAGAAGAAGTTCCAGTTCTTATTGTACTCACGCGCGTGGGCCTGACAGAAATTATGATATTCGCGGAGACGGTCTGGGCTTTTCGGCGCTTTGCAGCCGCCCATCTTATCACATCCCGGCCAATCACAAGGGAGCTGATCCGGCGCCTTCTTCTTTTTCGCCTTGGCGGCGCTAATGTCGATGCCAACGGATTTCCAGGAAGAAGCCAAGTCACGCTCCGCTATTGGGTAAGTGGATTTCAGGACGGCGCAACATGGCGGGGGTCGGGTTTAAAATCAAGAGAATATGGCGGTTGATGGGACCCTGCGCATAGGTGACGCAGGGGGAGGGGTATTGTAAGACGTTTCGCATGTCATCTCTACTATCCTCCATCGAGACCAAGCTCACGGCGGCCTTCTCGCCAGTTGAACTGGCTGTCGAAGACGAGTCTCATCTCCACGCAGGTCATGGCGGGGCGGCGGAGCATGCGGCCGAATTCGGCACGTCTGAGCCGAGTCATATTCACATCCGGATCAAGGCCGACTCTCTCGGAGAGATGTCACGCTTGGCCCGTCACCGTGCAGTCATGGAGGCGATTGCGGATGAAGTGAAGCGGCTCCACGCGATCCGTCTGACGGCGGAATAAAGCATGGCTTTGGCGGCGATCTGACATGTCACTGGCGGGTGACTGACGTGCTGCTGGCGTGGGGGATCACCGCCTGTTGCGCTTTAAGTATAGCATCTGAAACGAAAGGAAACCGACATGTCCTTCAAACCTGATGCTGCCAAAATCAAACGCTGGCGCGAAGAAAGACACTGGTCGCAAGAGCACTTGGCTGATCTCGCCGGGATCGGCACGCGCACCTTGCAACGGATCGAGAATGGCGAAGCTGCGTCCTATGAATCTGTCATGGCTTTGGCCGCGGCGTTCAACGTGGATGTCGTGGCGTTGACGGTGGATACGGAAGAGCAGGCGCGTGATATCGCCGCGACCGAACGCGAGAAAGGCTTGAATGCGTTACGTCTGTCCTTCTGGATTCACTTGGCCAGCTACGCCTTCTGCATGGTTGTCTTCCTCGCGATCAGTGTGAGCGATGGTCGAGAGGGTTTTATCATGCTGATCCCAGCCGTATGGTGGACTGTCGGTGTCGCATCCCATGCGCTAGCTGTCGTCATCGTGATGATCATCAATCATTTCGAAGAGACGTCTTAGTTGCCTACGCGTTTCCCGGCCACAAAGGTCGCCTCGACTTTTATATCACGCACATCAGGCGCAGTCAGTGGGTTACCGCTCAGCACAACAAAGTCGGCCCATTTCCCGGTCGCGAGACTCCCCAGGGACGCATCTTGGAATGCAGCATGCGCGCCGTCAATCGTCATGGCGCGCAGTGAGGCTTCTCGGTCGAGCGCTTCATTAAAGTACCAGCCGCCCTCCGGCGTGCCGTCAAGCTTGGTGCGCGTCATAGCAAAGTGAAGCGTCTCCATCGGCTCCCACGGTTCGCCGGGTAGGTCGGAATTGAAAATGATCGGAACGCCCGCGTCCTGAAATGTCTTCCAGCTATAGGCCCGTTTGATCCGGTTCGGGCCAACACGGGCTTCCGCCCAAGGGCTATCGCCCATAGCGTGGCTGGGTTGCATGGAGGCGATGACTTGTAAGTCTGCGGCTCGCTCCGCAAACGTCTCATCAACGACTTGGGCGTGCTCAATCCGCCAGCGATGATCCGGCATTGTGTCGGATGATAAAAGGTTCCGCTCAAACTGGGTCAGAACGATATGGTTGGCCGCGTCGCCAATTGCATGCACCGCCATTTGAAAACCGCGTTCATTCGCTCTTACACCCAACTGATCCATATCCCCGAATGAAATCCGCGCCGTAGGGTGCGCTGCATCGGGGCGATCCGAATAGGGCGCATGCAAAATAGCGGTGCGCGACCCCAGGCTGCCATCGAAGAAGACCTTGATCCCGCGAATATCCAGCCAATCCTTCGGATCATCTTCGATACCGCGCTCAAACCAATGGTTCATGAGGTCCGTGTCATTACCATTCAGCAGTCCGACGACACGGATGGGTAGGCGACCCTGTCCTGCGATGGCTTGAAAGGCGCGCACATCCCGTGCCGTCATGCCGGCTTCGTGCACGCTAGTGACGCCCGCTTCTGCCATGCGGTTGAGCCCCGCAATAATGGCCGCTTCGATCTGCGCGTCATCTGGGGCAGGGACCTTCTCAAAGAGCAGGGCTTGGGCAAGCGTGAGAAGCACGCCAGTGGCCGCGCCCGTCTCATCGCGCAGGATTGTGCCGCCTTCGGGGTTTGGCGTGTCATCATCAATCCCAACAATTTCCAGTGCTTTGGCATTGGCCATCGCGCCAAACCCGTGCAGACTTTCCAGCGCGACGGGATTGTCAGGGAAAGCCGCGCTGATCGCTCGCGTTGTCGGGTACCCACCTACGGCATCTGAGCCATCGTAACTGGCAAAAGCGCCCTCATCCCAGCCTTGACCGATGACCCACTCTCCGGGGTTTAAATTCGGTCTTTGGTCCTGAATGCGTCGGACAATATCTTCGACCGTCTCCACGCCCACCAGATCGACCTTGATTGCGTCCAGCCCAAGCTCCCGGATATGGACATGGCTATCGATAAAGCCGGGCAGGATCGTTCGACCGGAATAGTCGAGGGTTTCGGCGTTGGGTCGCATCGTGGATAGCGCCGCCTCCGTGCCCAGCGCTATAATCCGCCCCTCTGAAATCAGCATCGCTTCAGGCGACGCGTCCCCGTCCATCGTGACAAAGGTCGCCCCTGTGATGAGCTGTTCATCAGACTCCGTAGAGGAAACATCCCCGGCTGAGCAAGCGCTCAGAGCCATCATGAGGGGGAGAGCCCAAAGGCGGAACCGTCTCACGAGCGGCCCGCAGCCTTATAATCCCCGACGGCCTGCTGCGCTTTCAGAACATCATAAACCGCCCCTTGGGTCATTCCATGATCGGTCACGTCATCATAGGCAGCGTCCACGCCTTGGTCGATCATGGCGCGCGCCATTTCGTTCAGCTGGCGTGCCATCGCTTGGCAACTAAACTCCTGAAAGGGCGGGTTGAGGATGGCGGTTTCAATCCGGTTCTTCGTGTCATAACCAATTTTCGCGTGCCCATATTCATGAATCCATAAGGCCAGCTCAAAGTCTTCCCAATAGGCTTTCAAGCCGGGGTGCGGCGTCTCAGATGGCTCCCAAATGGGCAGAGCATAGGTCACTGTCAGCTCTGTGTCTGCGCCTTCCACAACACAGTAATCGCCGCGCTTTTCAAGATCATAATCCCAGCGAATGCGCCAATCGACGCGGGCAATATAGTCCCAGCCATTCTGCGTGAGTGCGGCCTGAATGCCGTTTCGTCCTGTCAGAACCGTATCGGCCTTGTGCTCGGTGACGGTGTAATCTTCGATCCGGATGAACACATCATCCCGGCTTTGTGTCGCGTCCGGGCGAAGAAAACCGAGCGGGTCATCCAAGTCTGGTAAGGTTTCCGGGATCGTGAATTGCGACCGCAGCGCTGGATCAACCAGAATAGGGCCTAGCGGCATCGTGGTGGCGCAGCTCGTAAGTGCAACGAGCCCGCAGAGCAGGCTTAGTCTAAAGCTGAGTTTGTAAGCCGTCATTATGAGTCTTTTCGCTGGTCCGGCTCAAATGTCTTGCGGACTTTCAGGCTTTGAATCTGATTGCGCACCCGGCTCAGCACTTCAAATCGGTAGCCATGATAGGCGAAGGTCTGCCCTGCTGTGGGGATCGTCTGGGATTCATGGATGACGAGCCCAGCAATTGTCACCGCTTCATCATCCGGCAGTTTCCAGTCCATGGCGCGGTTCAGGTCCCGGATCGCCACATCACCGCGAACAACCGCGCCACCATCCTTGGAGCGGGTGACCCCTTCTAGTTCCTCATCATATTCATCCTGAATATCACCGACGATTTCTTCCAGAATATCTTCCAGCGTAATCACGCCCATGAGCGCACCATATTCATCAACAACCAAGGCAAAATGTTCGCGTTTGCTCTGAAAAGCCCGGAGCTGTTTCACGACGGAGGTGGTTTCCGGCACGAACCAGCAATCGCGCATCAGCTTCTTAATATCGATGGCGGCGATCTCCCCGCTTTTGGTGAGGGCCGCCAAAAGGTCTTTGACGTGGATGACGCCGACAACATTGTCGATATCATCAACATAGACGGGCAGGCGGGAATGGCCCGACGCCAGAACATCCTTGATGAGCTCATCAATGGGAGCGTTCAAATCCACCATGGACAGGTTGGAGCGGTGCACCATGATGTCTTCAACGGTCAGTTCGCCAATTTCCAGAACACCGTAAATTTGATCGCGTGCGCGTTTCGCCACACTGCCCTCTTGAAGGTGGAGGTCGACCGCGCCCTTGATCTCGTCTGCGGCGGTCCAGGGACTCGAATCCGTATCCACACCAAAGATGCGCAGAACAACATTCACGATAACCTGCACAAGTGAAACGATTGGGCTGAGGAGACGCACAATCAGGCTGATGGGCCGCGCGACCACGAGGGCCCACTTGTCCGGTTGGCTGATGGCGTAAGTCTTGGGCAGAACTTCCGCAAAAACGAGGATTAAGGCCGTCATGACGCCTGTTGCGGCGGCCAAGGCCAGAGCGCTGTCACCAAACAGGCTCGTGAAAAGGGTGGTTGTGAGAACGGACGCCAAAATGTTGACAAGGTTGTTGCCGAGCAAAATCCCGCCTAGCAGGCGTTCGCGCATATTCATGAGTTTTTGCACGACAGTCGCGCGTTTATCGCCGCCCTTTTCCGCCGCGTGCATGCGCACGCGAGACGCCGCCGTCAGCGCCGTTTCAGAAGAAGAAAAGAAGCCTGAAAAGATCAGCAGGGTGAGAATAACCCCGATCAGGATCAAGTTTTGAGGTTCAAGAACAGCGTCCATCATATCTATTCAGCGTCCGTCGCAATATG
Organism: Pseudomonadota bacterium; assembly: GCA_038526555.1. GTDB lineage: Bacteria > Pseudomonadota > Alphaproteobacteria > Caulobacterales > Maricaulaceae > Litorimonas. The sequence continues at coordinate 961 of JBCBGR010000153.1, read as the reverse complement.
CTGTAAGTAGGCCAGCAGCTCCGTCTCAGACGTGCCTTTGGCGATAAAGCTTTGCCCGATCCCACGGGCCAGGATCAGCGTGATTTGCCCCCCCTCATTCTTCTTGTCCTGGCGCATATGAGACAGGAGCGCGTCAGGGTCAGCCAAGAGTGCGCCCATATCTGCCCGCATCGGCATGGAGAGCGATTTAAGATGGGCCTGCACTTTTTGTGCCTCTTGCTGGGGGCAGAGGCCGACCCGCGCGGAAAACTCAAACGCCATATCCATGCCCGCGCTGACCGCTTCGCCGTGGAGTAAATCACCGTCATATCCCGCCTGGAGTTCCAGCGCATGCGCGAAGGTATGGCCCAGATTAAGCAGCGCGCGCTTCCCGCCTTCGCGCTCGTCCTGCGCCACCACATCGGCTTTGGCCTGACAGGAGGTCAGGATCGCTTCGCGTAATGCATCCGGGTCGAGGGATAAGATTTTTGCGCCGAGCTCCCGATCCAGTTGATCGAAGAATGCAGGCTGATCGATCAGGCCATATTTGACGATTTCCGCATAACCCGCTTTCACCTGGCGCTCTGGCAGGGTCTTCAAAAGCGCCGTATCTGTTAGGACGAGCCGGGGTTGATAAAAGGCCCCAATCAGGTTTTTGCCATACGCATTATTGATCGCGGTTTTGCCGCCCACACTACTATCGACTTGCGCGAGCAGGGTGGTGGGGACTTGAACGAAATTCGCGCCACGCTTATAGATGCTGGCCGCAAATCCGGCGAGATCGCCAATCACACCGCCGCCAAAAGCGAGAATTGTGTCTGAGCGATCCAGCCCCGCCTTGAAGAGCGAGTCTAGGATAGATTCTAACCCTTCCGTGCTTTTCTGCGCTTCGCCTTCCGGGCGGACAATCATGTGCGTTTGGAAATCTGCGAGCGCGGCTTCGAGGGCAAGGCCATGATGGGCGTTGACGGTTTCATCGGTG
>JBCBGR010000152.1:0-6365 GCA_038526555.1 Pseudomonadota bacterium | reverse complement strand
CACTGATCCTCTTTGGATCAGTGCCGCTCGCCAAGGGTTTTCCACCGGCGTATGCATCGACATGAGCAGTGCTATGACCGTAATCGTACCGTAAACAGCGCCAAAGGCGGCCTGGTCAATTTTCCGTTCCGTCATACTATTTACTCATCTAAATATTTTGCACCGAAGTATATCCCGTCACTGAAACGCTTACTTTGGGACAGGTCGTATCCGCAAACACCGTGGGGTAACCACCCGAAAGAGTAGCACCAGCTGGTTGATTGGATGTCGCGAAGTGGGTTTCCACAGGTTAGCCGTGAGAAATATGACTGACATTATCAACGAACATGAACTTCAGAATCAAGTGATGCCTATTTTTGCATGTTTCGTGTTTCTTTAACGTCCAGATCACAACTCAGGACTGATAAGGAGCATTGGCAGTCATTTCTGGATATCAAGGAAAGTGATGCGCTAATATCTTTAAGAACGATTGGATCTTATCCGTTCGATGAATGTCCACATGGGTCAGTCGCCAGGAGCGAACGGTCCAGAGTCTTAGGGGTTTCACGACTTCAATCATTCCATGCTGGGCTGTGGCAAGGCTAGTCGGCATAAACCCGATTGCATAACCTGCACTGACCGCACGCCCGACATTGGTAAAGTTACTGAACTTGAATCTGATGGATTCTGCCGGGGCGTTCCGGTCGATCCATTTCACGAAGGCGCTCTTTTGGTCTCTGGCGTTAGAGGACGTAGCAAAAATATGGTTGGAAAATGACCTCACATCTTGTGGGATACCGTACCGCTGGACATATGCCGGGCCCGCGAAAAGCCCGACGGGTTTTGAAATAAAGGATTTGACGACATGATCCGGATGATCGGGTTTAAGGCCAATCCGGAAGGCGATATCGGCTTCCGCCTTTGCTAAGTTCGCCAAGCGATCACTGGATAAGAGGCGCACGCTCATATCAGGATGGTCTTGCGTAAAGCTATTGATTACAGGCAACAAATCCTGAACCAAAATTTCATGGGTGGCTATAACCAGTTCACCCTGAAGATTGCTTGAGACGCTTTTTACAAATCGATGAAGGCCTGAAAATTTAGAACGGGCCTCTTCCGCAACCCGCAGCAACTCTAATCCAAAGTCTGTGGGAGTATAGCCATGTTGAGCACGAATGAATAATTTCGCTCCATATTCTTTTTCGAGGAGGTCAATATGGCGCAATACTGTCGCCCGGTGTATCGACAATTGATCAGCGGCGGCGCTGACAGTTCCAAGCCGCGCCACACAAGACGCCGTATTAATTTCGTTCCAATTATTCATTCACGTTTGATAACTCAGTTATCAGCACTCCTTACAAGGTCAGTTTCGAAAGAGCTGTCCGCAATTCCGCGGCTAGTTCCGGAGTTTTGAGCTTCCGGTCTGCGACGTGATCTGCAAACGGACCAACACTGAAATGGCCGACGATTTTTGCTCCAAAATAGGGAGCAGATTCGAGCGCTACTTTCATCACATTTGCACCGCCATGTTTACCGACTGACGTTGACATGACGACCATTCGCTTATCTTGGAAAACTCTCATTTCAATTCGCGAAGCCCAGTCAAAAATGTTCTTAAACGCAGCCGTGTAAAGACCATTATGTTCAGCATAGGATATCAGCAAAGCGTCCGCGGCACCGATCTTGTCAAAAAACAATTGTGCCGCTGCCGGAATGCCGTCTGCCTGTTCCCGATCAATGCTATAAATCGGCATTTCATAATCGTTCAGATCAATGATTTCGATTGTAGCTTCAGGCAGAAACTCTGATTTGAGAACCTCTGCTGCATGAGTGACAAGCACCTTGTTGATTGAGTTCCTGCTCGAGCTGGCGGCAAATGCAAGTATTTTCACGATTGTTTCTCTGGCTGAGTGTCGAGTTATCTGTTGAGAGAACCATACTCCAAATCCAATTTCCAAATAGTGATCTTTTGCGCACCTTATGTGCGCGTACGCACATTCGAGTAAATCTGCTTTTATGATAGGTTTTACTGAAATCTTGGAACTGAAGCCCAAACCGAAACCACAATCTGGAATTCAATCTAAAGGACTCGCATATGTTCGCATCACGCCTAACCATACTGGGACTGACGACAGCTTTGCTGGTTGGCGGCTGCTCGTCCCAAGACTCATCTGTTGCATCAGCAGAATCTTCTCCATTGCAGACAGCAAGTGAAACATCTCAAAGCGTCGCATTGCCGACGAGTCCGACCTTCAGCGTCCTGGAGTTTGGAGGCCCTAATTTACTATTTGCGGCTAGCAATACCGATGAAAAGGTTTTCGCGTTTACACTTGATGATGCTGCAGAGACAGGCTCACCACCACAGCCAACGCCCTATAATTTGACGCGGTTTGGATCACAATTAGCAACGAAGCTGGGCGTCAGTCCGCTGGACATCAAATATCATGATCTGGCTGTCCATCCGGTTACGACTGCGGCTTATTTGAGCGTGAGCGCAAATGATCAGGCCGCACTTGTCAAAATCACGCAGGATGGAAACATCGCGATTATCGACGCTCAGAAATGGGCCTCATCCAGTGTGAACCTTGCTGAAACAGCCGACAAGGATGTTACCTTTTGGCGCGATATCCCGGCGACGTCTCTCTCTGTCACGGATTTAGAATTTGATGATGGAACGCTCTATGTGGCGGGCCTTTCGACGGGTGAGTTTGCCTCTACATTGCGTCAGTTTGACTTCCCATTCACCGATCAGGGTGAGGCCAACAGTATCGAAATGTTCCATACAGCGCATAATCAGAATGAGACCAGAGCCCCTATTCGTGCAATGGCAATGACCACGCTGAATGGGCAAAAGACACTTGTGGCAGCCTATACATGCACACCACTGGTTACCGTTGCAGCCTCTAGCCTTCAGAATGGAGATCATGTTGTCGGCAAGACTGTCGCGGAGCTTGGGTACGGTAACGTTCCTGTCGAAGTGTTGTCCGTGACCGCTTATAACATGCAACAACAGCCCGAAGACTTCATTCTTGTGATCAATCGCGAGATGAGCGCTGACCTAATCCGAAAAGAAGATCTTGCCGTCGCCAATTCCGAACCTGGAATAACTACAGGATTTAGTGGTTTGGGCGACACAATGGGCGTTGAGACATCTCATCATCCTTTGGGCGGCGTTATACAAGCCGATAATCAGGATCAGCAGTTCTTGCTGTTCTTGCGCCGCGATCTTGACACTGGCGAAATAGAATTGATTTCACAAATGAAGGGGGCTTATTTCAGACTTTCCGATTTCGTCAGCGAATATAATTTCCCTGATTATGCTTATCCAGACAGCCAAGAAGGCACAAAACAGTTTCAGAACGTCATGAAGAGTTTGGAAGGATATCCAGAACTTGCCATTCAATAGCAAGTTCTTGCCGAGACCCGTCGCGAGCGCCATCTTAACCTCGGCTGTCTATGTGAGTCTGGCCGGATGTGATCGGGCATCAGATCAGGTTTGCGCCGTCGACCTGAGCGTTTCCGATATATATCCTACATCAGAACTCCTCCCGGTAAATCTACTACGGTTTTATGTATATTTTGACACGCCACAGACTGCTGAAACGTCCCTTTTCTTTATTCGAGATTCAGATGGAAAGACCGTGGAGGGCCTGTTTTTAGAAAACCGCTTTTCGCTTTGGTCGCCGGATAAAACCCGCCTGACACTACTTTTGGACCCTGGGCGGATCAAATCCGGTCTTGAAGTCAGCGAAACCCTAGGGACCGCGATGAAGCCTGGCCGCTCTTATGAGCTCATGTTTCGCGCGGACACTTCAAACAAGAACTGTGCTGCTACGACCATTAAGCAATTTCAAATCGGCGCCGTCGACGACCGTCCGCCTCGCCCAAATGCGTGGAGAATTCACAAGCCGAACGTCGGAACCCAGGAGCCTTTGATTATAACGCTGGACGGACTATATGATCATCTCTCTTTAGCCTACCGCATTCGAATTCTGTCGGCTGATAAAGTGGTCGGAGGGGCGGTGGATTTGGCGGAGAACGAAACCGTTTGGCGATTTACGCCCTCCTATCCTTGGGCTTCAGAGATGCACACAATATCTGTCGATCCGCTTTTGGAAGATGTCGCAGGCAATCGGTTTGTCGGAATAATGGACGATCCAACCGGTCAAACTCGGTCGAATATGGATGCAGCTGACGCACTCCAAATTTATTTCAAGCCCAGTCAACCCCGCTAAGTTCGTAACACTTGGACTGTCAATGCTTTTGGAGTTTTCTAACAGACGCTAAAACCCACAAAGTCCTATTGCAAATAAGTCCTACGAGCTATCCAGAACCATTGCGTTCGGACTCATATCGCTTTTCAAGAACATAACTTCCTACAATCAGGAGCCAAAAGACAATCGCTGCCGCCATCGCAGAGAAGGGATCACCAGAAAACAGATGGGACGCAATGGCGCCGACCATTGCAATAAAAAGGCCGATATAGGCCCACTCTTTCAGCAGCATTGATCGGGGCTGCCAAATACCGACAATTCCCAGTACATAAGCAACTCCAAGAATATAGGCTAGATAGTCGGGATAACCGAGGCTTGAAAGAGATTCCAAGATGGCCTCTTGCATGGTTAACTTTGAGAATGCTGTCGCGAGAAAACCGATCGACAAAAGACCTTTGGACACGAAGAACAAGACCTTCATAAACAATACCTTCCTCTCCACCCTTGTCTGGGGAGTCTTTGCGGAGGCACCCGAATAGTTGGTTGGTCGAAGATCCGAATAAAACTCGCAAAGCCTAGATCGTCCACATCCGCTCAGGGAACAAGAGCCCCAAAATTTACTCACTCGATATGTGCGCTCTTGAGTCCGTGATCAATTTTCAAGGTTGCCTTAAGTCCCTAATGAACTTGGACCAGGTTATAAGCTCCTCGGATCAAGTGGGTCAGTCCCTGCTTTCTTCTCAGCCTCATCATCAATGCCGTCGCCATCAGAGTCAGCTTTGTAAGGGAATGTGCCGTCTCTCAATTCACGACGATTAGAAATTCCGTCGCCATCAATGTCCCGATCACGTTTATCCTCGATTCCGTCTCCGTCCGTGTCGGCCCAGCGGCTTGGGTCGTTGGGGAAACCGTCAAAGTAGTCCTCAACACCGTCATCGTCGGCGTCAATCGCCGGCGGTGTGAACGCCCCGTTCCATTTGGTCGCCGCGTCCGTGACTTTGCCAATGTTGATGTCGGCCATAATGAGGTCGAACAACTCGCTCATGTGATAGCTGCGCTGCTCGCTTGGCAAACCCAGATGCACGCCCGGCCTCCACCCCGCCGGCCCAAGATTGCGCAACATCCAGCTCATGGACAGTTGATCGGTGACGACGGCGATCGACTGCATCGAGCCAGACAGCCAGGCCATCACGATCGGCGTCGCGAGGATCTCCTGGATTTCACGGTCGCTGTAATGACGCCGCAGCTCTTCGATGTGGGCCGCCGTCATCCGCGTTGGCAAACGCGCCGCATCGCGCGCCACGCGCATTCGCGCGCGCCCGGCCGGATCGAGGGACTCAGAGCGCTCGAAATCCATCAATGAGCGAATATATTCAAGAAGAGGCCCTTTCTCCTCTTCCGGTATTTCACTACGAAAATTGTCCGCCTCGGTGTAGTCCCAGATCCCGAAGGCACCATGGGCCTGACAGTGCACGCACCCCGACGCGAGCTGGTGGACGAAGAACATTGACCAGATTTCCGGAAACGTCATTGAGCGTTCAGCTTGCAGGATATATTCGTCCATCGAGTTGCCGCCCAATGCAGTGCCACGGTCCCAGAAGGTGTCGATCATGTTTCGATCACTGTACGGCACAGTGGATGTGACATCGGGCGGACCAGTGTAATAATCGTAGTCATAGGCGGCGACATCGAACGCCGGCGTGCCGTCCGTCGGCGTATTGGCCGCACGCGCGTCGTCCGTTTGCCATTGAAGGAACGTGCTTGGGAAGGCGTCGAAGGGCTCTTCAATACCATCGCCATCGCCGTCGAACGTGACAATAGACACGTCGTACCCGGTGACCTCATTCAGCCAATCGGTTTCCAAAACCGGATCGACGGCGCCATAGTCATCGCGCACCCAGGTTGAATCGATCTCGGCCACGAAGCCATCCAGACGGTCGCCCAAAAAGGGATTAGCGCGTTGCTCTTTGGGCGAGGTTGGAGCGTTATGACCAACTTTCCACCCCACCACGGTCAAGTTCTCGGTTGCCCAATCCACCGTCTCCTGGTCAGTCACAATGGGTAGAATCGCATCATGGGTCGCAGAGGCATTGTTGATTGCGCCCACCTGCATGAGCTCGGCAATCGCCCTGTCGGGGTAGTGGGTGCGCAGCAGTGCATGCAGATCCGCCG